>CAZADK010000011.1:12311-19953 GCA_964483855.1 uncultured Rhodoferax sp. | reverse complement strand
AACTTGGCCAGGTACGTGGGCGCCACCAGCAGTGCCGCGGAGACGGCCAACACGGCGTTGATCGCAAACGTGTAGAAGATCATGCGCGGCACGTTGATGCCCAGCACCGAGGCGCTCTCGGAGTTTTGTGCCACCGCCTGCATCGCGCGGCCGGTGACCGTCCTGGCCAGAAAGGCCTGGGTTGCCAGTACCAGCACCAGCGCGACAGCGAATGTACCGACGTCGGACAAGGTCACCGTCACGCCGGCCACCTTGAAAAGTTCATACGGGAACAAGGACGGGAATGGATACGCCTCGGCGCTGTAGCCAGCCCGCATGCCGTTGCGCATCGCAATCGACAGGCCGATCGTGGCAACGACGATGGGCATCATGCCGTACTTGAACAAGGGGTCGACCACACCACGCTTGAACACCCAGCCCAGCAGGAATACCGCTACCAGGCAAGCGGCCAGGAATGCGGCCAGCAACGGCAATCCGGCCGATACGAACGCAATCATGATGAAGGCGGGCAACATCACGAACTCGCCTTGCGCGAAGTTGATCGTGCCGCTGGCCTGCCACAACAGCGTGAAACCCAGCGCCGCCAATGCGTAGATCGAACCGGTGGCCATGCCACTGAAGAACAGTTGCAGGAAATCTGTCATGGAAACCCCCGCATCGGCCGGCGGCGCAGTGCCGTGCGGCAGACACCCGTGCTCGAACTGGAAAACCCGGCCGTGCGGCCCGATGGATGGTGTGGACTACTTCTTGCCGACAGCCGGCAAGGTGTCGATCACGACCTGCTGGCCGCCCTTGACCTCGACCAGAAAGCTCTCACGATCCATGTCGCCCCGCTCGTCGAACGTGACGTCGAGCAGGATGCCGGGATACTGCTTGACACTGAAACTGCCGCCGCGCAGGGCCGCGGCGACAGCCTTGCGATCGAGCTTGCCGGCCTTCTCGATCGCGGCCTTGAGCAGGTACACGCCGGTGTAACCCTTGATGCCGTTGTGATCCGACACCGATTTGTACTCCTGCTGGTACTTCGCGCCGAACGCCTTGAACTGCGGTGCATCGACGGTCAGGCCGACATGGGCCAATGCGCCATTGGCGGCCTCGCCAGCCAGTTCGATCACCTTTTGTCCGGTCAGCGTGGTCTCGCCGATGATCGGCTTGCTCCAGCCTTGCTTGCGCAACTCGCGCAGCGCGCGCGCCGACTCTTCCTCGTTGGTGTAGACGAATACCGCGTCGGCATTGCTCTGCTTGGCCTTGAGCACCGCAGCCGAGAAATCCACCTGACCGGCATCGGTCGAGATATCGGCCACGATCTTGGTCGGGCCGCCCTCAAGCAGTTTGGTGATCGCATCGCGACCACCCTTGCCAAAGTCGTTGTTCACATAGATCACCGCCAGTGTCTTGGCCTTGCTGTTGATGTAGCGGGCCACCTTGGGAAAACTGGTCGACTGGCCGAAGCTGGTGCGAAACACGTACGGGTTGCCCTGGGCGGTGACGGACGCCGCCTCGCCACCGGTGAAGTTCGGGATTTCGGCGCGCTGGCTTTCGGCCATGCTGACCATGATGGAGCCCGAGAACACCGGGCCAAAGATCGCAAAGCTGCCGTCATCGGCGGCCTTTTGCGTCAGGCCCTTGGCCACGCCGGGGTTGGTCTGGGTATCCGAGGTCGTGCTCTGGATCTTCTTGCCCATGATGCCGCCGGCCGCATTGATTTCCTTGACTGCGAGTTCGACACCATTCTTGAAGTTGGTGCCGGCGGTCGCGCCTCCCCCTGACAACTCGACAATGTTGGCGATCTTGATCACGTCTTGCGCAAAGCCGGTACCGGCGCAGGCCAGCGCCGCGCAGGCGGCGAGCAACTTCAGGGAATGGCGTTTTTGCATGAAAAGTCTCCTTCGGGTTGAAAATCAAGCGGACCGAGACAGCCATCAAATGATCGTTTATCGCTCAAATGCATCTCAGTTGGTCGAAATTTAAGCGTAAAACCACCAATAGAAAAGCATAAAGTGGCAATGAAGATCGATGATCATTCCGAAACGGTCGATCATCGATCGATTTGCGGGTTTTTACTGATCGGTATGGGCAAGGGCCATACCCACAATCGGCGCATGCCAACGCCTCCGCCCCGCGGCCCCACTCTGGCCAAGCGCGACTGGATCGCCGGCCTGGAAAAAGGCCTGTCGATCATCGAGGCCTTCGACGACGCCTATCCCCGCTTGACGGCAAGCCAGGCAGGCGAACGCTGCGGCCTGACCCGCACGGCGGCGCGGCGCTATCTGCTGACACTGCAGAACCTGGGTTACGTGGCTGGCGACGGCAAGTTGTTCTGGCTGACACCGCGGGTGCTGCGACTGGGACAGAGTTATCTGGAATCAGCGCGGCTGCCCCGCATCGTGCAGCCGTTTTTGCAGCGCATCACCGCGGGCACGCAGGAGAACGCCTACCTCAGCGTGCTGGACGGCGCGGAATCGGTCTATATCGCGCGCAACGGCGCCAATCGCGGCATGAACACCGGCTTCGTGCTCGGCGCGCGGGTGCCGGCACAGGTGACTGCGGCCGGGATGCTGATGCTGGCCATGGGCGACCAGGAGCAACTGGCGGTTTGGTTGGAGCAAGTCGCGCTCCAGGCCTATACCTCGCACAACATCACCAGCAAGGATCGGCTACGGGTCGAGTTCGCCCGTATCCGCGCCAACGGCTGGGCGATCTCCGAACAACAACTCGAATTGAACTTCCGCGGAATCGCGGTTCCCTTGCTCGACCGCCACGGCAAAGTCGTCGGCGGCCTGAACGTGTCGATGCCCATGGGGCACGAGAGCAGCGAAGACGCGATCCGGCGCGTACTGCCCGTGTTGCAGGAGACCGCGCGGGCCATGCGCAACCTGATCTGACCGGCGGCCCGGCGCGTGGGCTCCCCCTCAGCGCAAGGGCACGGCAAACCCGCGCTGCACCGCCGCACGCGCCATCATCGCCTCGTACCAGCGCTGCACATGCGCAAAATCGGCCAGGTCGACCTGATGCCGCTCATGGCGCCAAACCCAGCCGAGGATTGCAAAGTCGGCGATCGACAGTTCATCGGCGAAAAATGCCCGATCGGCCAGACGCCGGTCCATCACGCCATACAAGCGGCGGGTCTCGGCCATGAAACGCTGCAGGCCATATCGCTTGTCGTCCTCGTCCGGTAGCGCAATGAAATGGTGCACCTGCCCCGGCATGGGACCGAAACCGCCCATCTGGAACATCAGCCATTCGAAGGCGGCAATCCGCCTGAGCGGATCCTGGGGCAGGAACTGGCCCGACTTCTCGGCCAGGTAGATCAGGATGGCGCCGGACTCGAACACACTGACGGGCTCACCCGCGGGGCCGTGCGGATCCACGATGGCCGGGATCTTGTTGTTCGGACTGATCTTCAGGAACTGCGGCTGGTTCTGCTCGCCCTGGGTGATGTCGACGACATGCACCGCGTAGGGCAGGCCCATCTCCTCGAGCGCGACGCTGATCTTGCGGCCGTTGGGTGTGTCGAAAGCGTACAACGCAATGGTCATTGGGGTTCCTTCGCCCTGCGGGCAACAACGCAATTACATATTCCTTGACTCTGCAATGGTCCGGCGTTCGGGCCCGCCGACGGCTGGCCACTGGCCCGCCGAAACGTCACAGGCTGCGCTCGACCTTGGCCCGCAGCGCAGGTGTCACCGCGGGCATGGTGCCGAACCAGTGCGCAAACGCCGCGCGCGCCTGGTGCAGCAACATGCCCAGACCACCGACCACCGGATTGCCGCGCGCGCGTGCCGCGGTCAGCAGCAGCGTCTCCAGCGGCACATACACCAGGTCCGAAACCAGGGCATCCGGTGGCAGCGCATCGAGCGACAGGTCCAGCGCCGCCTGCCCGCTCATGCCCTGGCTGGTGGTGTTGACCAGCAGCGCCGCACCGGCGAGTGTGGCATGGCGTTGTTCCCACGGCTGGACCCGGATCGGGCCGCCGAGTTCAGCGGCCAACTGCTGCGCCTTGTCCTCGGAACGGTTGCACAGCCGGATCTCGGGTGCGCCCTGCTCAAGCAGGCTGACCAGCACCGCACGCGCGGCGCCGCCGGCGCCGATGACGACTGCCGGTCCGGCGTCGGCCCGCCACGTGGGCATCTCGTGCAACAGGCTGTGTGTATATCCGAACCCGTCCGTGTTGAATCCCGCCAGCGATCCGTCAGACCGGACCACCACGGTATTGATCGCGCCGATACGCCGCGCGCTGGGGTCGATCTCATCCACGAACGCCATCGCCGCCACCTTGTGCGGAATGGTCAGGTTGCATCCGGCAAAACCCAGCACCGGCAACGCACGCAGCGCCTGCTCGAGTGTGCCGGGCGACACCGGCAGCAACACATAGGCGCCGCGCAGCTGGTGTTCGGCCATCCAGTGATTGTGGATGTCAGGTGACCGTGAATGGGCAACTGGCCAGCCCATCAAGCCAGCCAGGGCGAAATTGCGGTGTTCCATGGATGCGATCGTAGGCAGTTGAACGGCTGCGCAGCATTGTCGCCGCATGCGCGTGCCTCCCGCCCGAAAGCCACGGGCCCGCGCGGCCGGCCCTGCACGACAATGCGGCCCAACCATGTCCCGACACACCCTGCAACTGGTCGCCCTGTCTGCCTTGTGGGGAACGTCATTCATGCTGACACGGTTCGCCGCGCCCGTGCTCGGCCCGAACCTCATGGCGGCACTGCGCATGGGCATGGCGACCATCGCGCTGGCCTGCATCATGCGCTGGCTGCGCCTGCGCTGGCCGATCGAGCACTGGCGCGAAGTCGCCCTGCTGGCCTTGCTCGGGGTTGCCGCCCCCCACGCCATGTTCGCCTGGTCCGCGCTGTACATACCCGCAGGCTATGCAGCTCTGCTGTATGTGACTTCGGTGCTGTTCGGCGCCATCGCCTCGGCCTGGATGAAGGAGGAAATTCTGACTGGCCCCAAGCTGGCCGGATGCGTGCTGGGCATCGTCGGGGCGGCCTTCCTGGTGCAACTGGGCCCGCTGGAGCCGACACCGCAGCTGGTGCTGGCGGTGCTGATCGCCATCGGCGGCTCGGCGTTATCGGGCATGTCGACGCCGATGCTCAAGCGGGCCGTCCAGCGCATGGACCCGCTGGCCATCACCGCCGGCATGCATGCCATCGCCTGTGTCATGCTGCTGCCGGGCGCGCTGATCGACTGGCCGCGGGCGCGTTTCACGGCCGGCACGCTGGCAGCGGTGTTCGTCATGGGAACCTTCACCTCCGGTATCGCCTGGTGGTTGTACGCGCGCATCATGCGCCATGTATCGCCATTGGTGGCGCTGAGCTCGACCTTCATGATCACCGGATTCGGCGTCCTGTGGGCGGTGTTGTTCCTGGGCGAACGGCTCGACACCGGAATCTATCTGGGCGGCTGCCTGCTGGTGGTGTCGTGCCTGCTGGTGATGGGGTTCGACCCCCGCCGCCGGCTGCCGAGCGCGCCGCCACGCTGACGCCATCGGTGCAACGACACCGGCGCCAGGGCGGCCTTGTGCCGGCGCCGGCATGCCGCACAATCGGAACCACATGCAGAACAAGTACTTCGCCCAGCTGGCGGGCTTGTCGATCCTGTGGGGGGCGACGTTTCTTTTCACCCGTGTTGCGACGCCAGAGATCGGCCCCAGCCTGACGGCGGCTGGCCGGATCGGTCTGGGCGCCGCAACGCTGGCGCTGATCATGCAGTTGGCCGGCTACCGCTGGCCGTGGGAACACTGGCGCGCCTTGACCGTGCTGGCGGCGCTGGGTATCGCCGGGCCGCATTTCCTGTACGCCTGGTCGTCTCTATACCTGCCGGCCGGCTACAGCGCGGTGCTCAGCGTGACCTCGGTCATGTTCGGCACTTTCGCGTCGGCCTGGTTGCGCGAAGACACGCTCACCCGTTCCAAGCTGTTCGGTTGCATTGCCGGTTTTGCCGGCGTGGCGCTGGTGGTGCAACTCGGCCCATTACGCCCGACACCCGAGCTGATCGTGGCCGCGCTGGTCGCCATCGCTGGCTCCGCGTTGTCCGGATCGTCGGCACCGCTACTCAAGCGCGCCACCCAATACATGGAGCCGCTGGCGATCACTGCGCTGCTGCACGTGATCGGCTTCGTGATGCTGCTGCCTGGCGCCTTGTGGACCCTGCCCCAGGCCCGGTTCACGCCAGGCGCACTGGTGTCGGTCGCGGTCATGGGCGTGTGCACCTCGGGCCTGGCGTACTGGGCCTATATTCGCATCGTTCAGAAGGTCAGCCCGGTCGCAGCGCTGAGCTCCACTTTCATGGCGACCATCTCGGGCATCATCTGGGGCCACCTGGTACTCGATGAGAAGTTCACCGGAGCAACCTACGCCGGCGGCCTGCTGGTGCTGGCGGCCACTGTACTGGTGACCGGGTTCAACCCGTGGCGGCGGCAAGCGCCAACAGCCGCGAATCCGGCCGACACATCCCAATCACGCGAGCCACCTCAGCAACGGTGATCGGCCTTGCGCTGCCGCTGACAGGTTCAGCCTGTCGCGGATCCCGACCGGTCTGCGTGGGCGCCGATCGGCGCCAGATCGACCCGCACGTCGGCGCACTGGGCGCGGTGGCGCAAGGCATGGTCCATCACGACCAGCGCCAGCATCGCCTCGGCGATCGGCGTGGCCCGGATGCCGACGCAGGGGTCGTGGCGGCCCTTGGTACGGACCTCGGTGCTGTTGCCCGCGATGTCGATCGATTCGCGCGGCGACACGATGGAGCTGGTAGGCTTGATCGCGATCGACACCTCGAGGTCCTGCCCGCTGGTGATGCCGCCCAAGGTGCCGCCGGCATTGTTGCTGCGAAATCCCTCTGGCGACAGCGAATCGCCATGGGTCGTTCCGCGCTGGGACACGCTGGCAAAACCGGCGCCGATCTCGACCCCCTTGACGGCATTGATGCCCATCATGGCGTAGGCAATGTCGGCGTCCATCTTGTCGAACAGCGGCTCGCCCAGGCCGACCGGCACACCACTGGCGCTGACCCGGATCCGCGCGCCGCAGGAATCGCCCGACTTGCGCAAGGCCTCGATGTAGGTCTCCAGCGCCGAGACATCGGCCACCGCGGCAAAGAACGGATTCTTAGGCACATGCTCCCAACTTTCGAAGCCGATCGGCTGCGCACCGATCTGCGTCATGCAGCCGCGAAACACGGTGCCGTATTTTTCGTGCAGCCATTTCTTGGCCACCGCGCCGGCCGCCACCATCGGCGCCGTCAGCCGGGCTGACGAGCGCCCGCCGCCGCGCGGATCGCGGATGCCGTATTTCTGGAAATAGGCGTAATCGGCATGGCCGGGGCGGAAGGTCTGCAGGATGTTGCCGTAGTCCTTGCTGCGCTGGTCTGTGTTGCGGATCAGCAGCGCGATCGGTGTGCCGGTGGTCTTGCCCTCATAGACGCCGCTGAGGATCTCCACCGCATCCGGTTCGTTGCGCTGGGTCACGAACTTCGAGGTGCCAGGCCGGCGCCGATCCAGGTCGCCCTGGATATCGGCCTCGCAGAGCGCCATGCCGGGCGGGCAGCCGTCGATGACGCAGCCGATCGCCAGCCCGTGCGACTCGCCGAAATTGGTGACCGCGAACAACGTGCCGAAAGTATTCCCCGACATCAGGCGAGC
>CAZADK010000011.1:0-12211 GCA_964483855.1 uncultured Rhodoferax sp. | reverse complement strand
CTCCGTCCTGCGGACTGCGGCGCCGAGCGCCTTGGGAGCGGCCCTGCAGCGCTCACGGAAAGCCTCCGTCCTGCGGACTGCGGCGCCGAGCGCCTTGGGAGCGGCCCTGCAGCGCTCATGGCGTACCCGGAATCCCGTCGGTTTCCGGCCAGTCGCGGATGTAGGCCTTGAGCATCTTGTTCTCGAAGTTCTGTGCGTCGACGACTGCCTTGGCCACGTCGTAGAAACTGACCACACCCATCAGCATCTTGCGGTCCAGCACCGGCAGGTATCGCGCGTGGTGTTCGAGCATCATGCGCCGGACCTCGTCGAGTTCGGTGGCCATGGTGCAGGTCAGCGGCGCATCATCCATCGCAGCGCGCACCGACCCGGAGCCAATCTGGCCGCCATTGCGCGCCAGGGTCTGTATCACCTCGCGAAAGGTCAACATGCCGACCAGGTCGCCGCGGTCCATGACGACCAGCGAGCCGATGTCCTTGTCGGACATCGTCGCAACGGCCTCGGCCAGGCGCTCATCGGGCTTGACGGTGTAGAGCGTGCCGCCCTTGACACGCAGAATATCGCTGACTTTCATGCTGGTCTCCTCGCGCTGAATATAGCCCACAATAAGGGCCTGAACCTGCGCTGGCCGGCCTTTGTGGCGCCGAATCGCCTGCGCTGGCTCAGCCACCCTGTCGGCGGCGTCCGGCAGACCCGCCCGACCGGATCGCAAACAACCCCGCCACACACTCTGGAGACCTCGCATGCCCGGTTATTCCGACCCCGGCTTCGACACACTGGCGCTACACGCCGGCGCTGCGCCGGACCCCGCCACCGGCGCGCGCGCCGTGCCCATTTACCTGAGCACCTCGTTCGTGTTCGAATCCAGCGAGCACGCCGCCGCGCTGTTCAACCTCGAGCGCGCCGGTCATGTCTATTCGCGCATCAGCAACCCGACCAACGCCGTGCTGGAGCAACGGGTATCGGCGCTCGAAGGCGGCATCGGAGCCATCACCACCGCCAGCGGCCAGGCGGCGTTGCACCTGACGATCGCCACGCTGATGGGCGCAGGCTCGCATATCGTCGCCTCGACTGCGCTGTACGGCAGCTCGCAAAATCTGCTGCACTACACGCTGCGCCGCTTCGGCATCGAAACCACCTTCGTCAAGCCCGGCGACATCGACGGCTGGCGTGCCGCGGTGCGTCCGGAAACGAAGCTGTTCTTCGGCGAGACGGTCGGCAACCCGGGCCTCGATGTGCTCGACATCGCCACCGTGTCAGGCATCGCACACGAAGCCGGCGTGCCCTTGCTGGTCGACTCGACGCTGACCACACCCTGGCTGCTCAAGCCGCTCGAACATGGCGCCGACCTGGTCTACCACTCGGCAACCAAGTTCCTCAGCGGCCATGGCACCGTGATCGCCGGCATCGTCGTCGATGGTGGCAGTTTCGACTGGGCAGCGTCGCACGCGGCCAATGGGAAGTTCGGTGAACTGGCCGAACCGTACGACGGTTTCCACAACATGGTGTTCACCGACGAGTCGACCGTCGGCGCCTTTCTGCTGCGCGCGCGGCGCGAAGGCCTGCGTGACTTCGGCGCCTGCCTGAGCCCGCATTCGGCCTGGCTGGTGCTGCAAGGCATCGAGACACTGAGCCTGCGCATGGCGCGGCACATGGACAACACGAGCAAGGTGGTCGAATTCCTGGCCAGCCACACGTTCGTGTCGCGGGTCGGCCATCCTCTGCTCGAAACCCACCCCAGCCACGCACTGGCGCGCAAGCTGCTGCCACGCGGCGCCGGATCGGTGTTCAGCTTCGACCTCAAGGGTAGTCGCGCCCAAGGCAAGGCCTTCGTGGACGCGCTGCAGGTGTTCAGCCACCTGGCCAACGTCGGCGACTGCCGCTCGCTCGTCATCCACCCCGCCAGCACCACCCACTTCAGGATGAGCGACGCGGCATTGGCGGCAGGTGGCATCACCCAGGGCACGATACGGCTGTCGATCGGGCTGGAAGACCCGGCCGACCTGCTGGAAGACCTCAAGCGCGCGTTGCGGGCCGCCGAAAAAGCGGGTGCGTGATGGAACTCATCGTCAACGGCAGCAAGACCTTCTGCTACACCGGCGGGCGGCCCTTCGATCCGGCCAAACCGACTGCGATCTTCATCCATGGCGTGCTCAACGACCACAGCGTCTGGATCCTGCAGACCCGCTCGCTGGCGCACCATGGCTGGAACGTGCTGGCACCCGACCTGCCCGGCCACGGCAAAAGCGCCGGCGATCCACCTGCGAGCACCGAGGCCGCGTCGGACTTCGTGCTGGCGCTGATGGACGCCGCTGGCGTGGACAAGGCGGCCTTGGTCGGCCACAGCTTCGGCGCGCTGATTGTGCTCGAGGCGGCAGCGCGCGCGCCGCAACGTACCAGCCACCTGGTGCTGGTCGGCGTTGCCTTCCCGTTGAAGGTGTCACCGGTGCTGCTCGAGGCCTCGCAGAACGACCCGGAAAAGGGGATCGCGATGGTCAATACCTTCTCGCACAGCACGCTGGCGCCGCCACCGTCCGGTCTCGGCCCCGGCACCTGGCTGTATGGCGGATCGCGTGCGCTGATGCGCCGGGTGCTTGCCAGCAACCCGCGCGTGAATCTGTTCCACACCGGGTTCAAGGCCTGCGACAGTTATGCCGGCGGCGACGCCGCCATGCGCCAGGTAACCGCACCCACGTTGTTCGTCCTGGGCCGGCACGACCAGATGACGCCACCCAGTGCGGCCCAATCGCTGATACAGGCGGCGCAACACGCCACCGTGGTGACGGTGCCCGGTGGACACCAGATGATGCTGGAGGCGCCCGACGCGGTGCTGGCCGCGCTGCGCGACTTCCTGCAGCCATGAACGAACCGGTCAGCGCCACGCCCCCGATGACCGCGGCGCGCGCCCGGCACATCGCGGACGACTTCGACCTGCGCGCCTTGCCGCCCGATTTCTACGCCAATCCGTATCCGGTCTACGCGCTGCTGCGCGAGCGGCAGCCGGTGCGCGCCATGCCCGACGGGAGCTGGTTCCTGACCCGCTACGCTGATCTGGTCGCGGTCTACCGCGACGCCAGCGCCTTCAGTTCCGACAAGAAGATCGAATTCGCGCCCAAGTACCTGCACGCGCCGTGGCAGGCGAATGCCGGCAAGCAGGGCAATGCCCCCCTGTTCGACCACCATACGACCAGCCTGGTGTTCAATGATCCGCCGCTGCACACGCGGGTGCGCAAGCTGATCATGGGCGCCTTGACCCGGCGCGCGATCCGCGCAATGGAAACCGGCCTGACCACCTTGGTCGAACAGCTGCTCGATCGCATCGAAGCCCGCGGTGGCGGCGACCTGATCGAGGACTTCGCCAGCGCCATTCCCGTTGAGGTCATCGGCAACCTGCTCGGCGTGCCCCACGCCGATCGCGGCCCCTTGCGGGGCTGGTCGCTGGCCATCCTCGGCGCACTCGAACCGGCGCTGAAACCGCAGCAGGAGGCGCTGGGCAACCGCAGCGTCGCCGATTTCCTGGCCTACCTGGAGCAATTGGTTGCCCAACGCCGGCGCAATCCGGGAGACCCGCAACACGACGTGTTGACACGCTTGATCCAGGGCGAGGCCGACGACCGGCAGGAGGGTCGGCTGTCGGAGGCGGAATTGCTGCACAACTGCATCTTCATCCTCAATGCCGGCCACGAAACCACGACCAACCTGATCGGCAATGCCTTGGTGGCGCTGCAGGAGCACCCGCACGCCAAGGCCGACCTGCTCCAGCGCATCCGCCATTACCGCGACGACCCGCAGGCGCTGGAGCCGCACCTGGACAGCGCGGTCGACGAGTTCCTGCGCTTCGAATCGTCCAACCAGCTGGGTAACCGCCGCGCCACGGAAGCCTGCCGCGTCGGCACCACCGAGCTGCCCGCTGGCGCACTGGTAACCCTGTGTATCGGCGCCGCCAACCGCGACCCGGCGCAGTTCGAGCAGCCAAACCGGCTCGACCTGTGGCGCCGCGACAACCGGCACCTGGCCTTCGGGTTCGGCATCCACCAGTGCGCCGGATTGAGCCTGGCGCGGCTCGAGGGCCGCATCGCGATCGGCCGCTTTCTGGCGCGATTTCCCCACTACCACCTCGCCGGCGCGCCGGTGCGCGGTGGTCGGGCTCGATTCCGGGGGTTTCTCGAGGCGCCATTTCACGCACACTGAACCGGCGCGAGGCAGCCATCGAGGACGCCACCGTGCACCTCACTGCTGCGCGCGCTCCGGTCTGCACCGGGACAGGCGCGGCCCGCCGGGTCAGACTTCGTAATCCACCACGCGCCGTTCGAGCGCCGCTTGCGCAACAAACGGAACAATCGCCTGGTGCAACGGATGCGACTGGTAGGTCGCAAGCGCCTCGCGGCTCTCGAACTCGGAGACCAGGACGGCATCTCCACTGAAACCGGTGGCCGAGAAATCCAGCCCGACTTCGATCGACAACAATCCGGGGATCTGGCCGCGCAGCGACTCGAGTTTCTGCTGGGTCAGGCGCGCGTTGGTCGCGCGGTCGTTGCCGTGCGCGGTGTCCTTGAATTTCCAGATGACGATGTGTTTGATCATGGGTTCTTGTCTTTCCTGGTTAGCGTTCCGGCCACGCCCTCGGCATCGGCCATGCGTCGGAGCTGCGCCGGTCCGTGAAAGGGATGGAGTTCCTGCGTCTGCAAGTCCAGCAAGCGCGCGTTGACCTTGCGCAGGAACGCGATCCCGACGTTTTTCTCCCGCTCGGACATGTCGTCCAGCAGAGCGTGGTGCACGCGCAGGCTCAATCCATCGCAGTCGCGCGCCAGTTCCAGCCCCACGGGGGTCAGGGTGAGGATCACTGAACGATTGTCCCGCCGGGATCGCCGCCGCCGGATCAGCCGCTTGGCGTGCAGGGCCTGCAGCTGGCTCGAGATGGTGGATTGCGGCAGGACGAGCAAGTCGACCAGTTCCCCGGCTCGCAACTCCTCGTGCTGCAGCAACAGCACCAGGATACGCGCGGAGTAGTGGTTGAGGTCGTGGGCGCGGAAATGCCGGTTTCCCACTGCCGCGATCCGTGCCGCCACGGTATGCACCAGGAACGTGATGCGCTCTTCGAGTTGTTGGGGTGTCGGGTCCGGCTGCGGCGGGGCACTTGATTGGGATGGCATCGTGGTTGGAAATTCTAGACCAGTGCCCCAGCCGTCAACCTCCGGTTGGCGGCGCCGCGCCCACCGGGGTATGCATGCAAGTTTCCAGCGACTTGTGGAAATGCTGAACACCGGGTTCGTTGCGCCCGATCGTGAAAAACGCGTTGCCTCCCGCCCGCAGCGACGCCTGGATCGTGAAGCCGATCGCGTAGTCCTCTTCGCTGACGGCCTTGAGCACCAGCCGGGAGAAGGTTTCGGTGGTTTCCTTCTCTTCGTCGGTCACCGGCTCGCGTGCCGACAACACCGTCTGGCGCGTCATCGTGGTCTCGGGTGTCGGACCCGGGAAAACCTGGCTCACCAGGCAATGGTCACCCAGCACCCCCGAGATGGCCAGGTTGGGAAAACACAGGTGGATTCGCCGCAGGTGCGTCTCCGCGTCCCACTGCTCCTGCGGCACACCGTCGAGTTCGCCCAGGCTCTTGCGCCCGAACACCAGCCGTTGGTGCGGGCCATAGGCATCGTGCAGGATCAGGTTGCCGATGGTGTATTTGCCCACCGTCGTGCTGTGCACGGTGTTGTGGTGATAGGACTCGAGATATCCGTCCCAGGCCGCCTTCCAGCCGGGCCCCGGGATGTCGCGCTGGGTGTAGACATGCCACTGGTCAAGGTGCAACGACTCCAGCGGCGCCGCGAACCCGCCCAGGAACTGGTCGATGTCGAACGTCTGCTGTGGCGTCAGGCAGACCCAGATGACGCCGACCCGTTCGGCGCAGGGCAGTGCGGTCAACGAGTGGGTTCTGGCACTCACCTCGCCGAACGTCGATTCGCCGAACAGGCCGGTCAGCTGGCCCTTGAGGTCGTAGCGCCACGCATGGTAGGGACAGACGAATCGCTGCAGCTTTCCGCTCCCGGCCGAGCACAATTGGGCACCGCGATGGCGACAGGCATTGATGAAGCTGCGCACGACGCCGTCTTCTGCGCGCACCAGAATGATGGGTTTGCCCATCACCGTCATGGCCTTGTAGGTTCCCGGTGCCGGCAACTCGATGCTCAGCGCCAGCCCCAGCGGCAGATGGTGGAACACATGGTCGACCTCCCGCCGGAAACGCACCGGGTCGTTGTAGGCCTGCACCGGTATCTGCATGACGGAAGGCGCCTGGTCGGTGGTCTTGTTGCGCAGGTGCGCCAAGGCCCGCTGCGCCAGGGCATTGGAGTCGTTGCTGGTGATCATGGCCTGCCCTCCTCGTTACGCGGCGCGCCCGTGCGCGCGGTCGAATGCCTGCCATGCCGGCAGGGACTCCGGATAATCGCCCGGCAGGCTGCGCCCGCCCATGGTGACGCGGGTCTTGCCGCTCAAGGCCTGGGCGTAGTCCCGGGCGGGCACGTAATAGAGGAACTGGAGCACCCGCTTCTGGAACAACCAGCGTCCATCGACCTTGCGGTACTCGTCGTCATACCGCATGCCCGACACGCTGACCTCGTTGTCCGGGCAGGTCTCGGCATGGCTGAGCACCAGGCCGGTCGCCAGATCCGGATGGGCGCTGTCGAAACGCACGAAATGGTCGTGGGTCCAGTGGTAACCCGGCCCCCGGATCTTGAACAGACGCACGAACATTGCCAGGATCTCGGCTCGCCCGTTGGCGCCCAGCAGCTTGCTGGGTGAATCCATCACCGCGTCTTCGGCAAACAAGGAGCCGAGTCGGTCCATGTCGTGTTCGTCGCAGGCCACGGCATAGGCGCTGGTCAACTCGGCGATTTCGACGCGGGCCTCGAGTTGCTCCACCCTGCGGGTGAGGTTTTCCAGATCAGTCATGCGGGTACTCCGTTCGGTTCAAGTTCTGTCGGCAGGCGCCATTCAGCGGCCAGCGCAAAGGCCAGTCATGGCGCCAGATTCAGCGCGAATTCACGTGTCAGCTGTCGTCCCATGGAAGGCATTGTCCAACCGGCAATCGGCTTGCGCTCGGCGGGCGGCGACAGATCCATCGACTTGCCATCGACGAACACCTGCCGGATACGGCCCGGCTCGCCCAGGATGGTGATATCCCGGGTCGGGTCTCCATCCACCACCAGCAGGTCGGCTTTCATGCCGGGTGCCACCACACCGGTTTGCCCGGCCATCTTCAGCGCAAAGGCACCGGCGCCGGTCGCGCAATGGATGGCCTGCACCGCGCTCATGCCATAGTGGCGCATGAACACTTCCATCTCGCGGTAATGCCAGTGCCCGTAGGGCACCATCGAAAACCCGGCCTCGCTGCCGCATAGCAATGGCACGCCGGCGGCGTGCAGCCGGCGCATGGACGCTTCGGAATCGGCGATCTCCCGCTCGAACACGGCCAGCAGCGCCGGATCAGTGCCCAGCCGTGCGCCGAAGTCCACCATGTTGGCCTGGAAGGTGAATGCCGGACACACCGGAATACGGCGCTCGATGACCAGGTCGACGGTACGCTCCTCCATGCCGGTGCCATGAAAGATCAGGTCCAGGCCCGCCTTGGCAGCCCGATAGACCGACAAATCGCCGCGGCAATGCCCCATCACCGGCACGCCCAGGTCGTGTGCCACCTCACGGATCAGGTCGAGCTCGTCCTGCGTCCAGCTGCACTGCTCGCCCCGGCGCGCATATCGCGGCACCAGGCCCGAGACATGCACCTTGATCCAGTCGGCCCCGACCTTGACCTGCCGGCGAACCTCGGCCACGATGTCGTCGCGGCCCTGCACCACCTTGTAATACCCCGTCACACCCTGGTCGGCAATCAAGCGGCCGGCCGTGCCTCCGACCGCGGTGATCAGCGCATAACAGCCGCAGGCGATACGCGGCGCCTCGATGATGCCGGCCTCGGCTGCGTCACGCACATCGACCATGTTCTCGAACACCGAGTCCGGATCGAGTATCCCGGTGACCCCGGCGCGCAGCAACTTGCGCGCGTTGTAGGCCGCCACCAGCGCAGACAACGCATTGCGCCGCTGGTGGAACAACTCGGGATTGGAGGACGCATCGTCGAACGACAGATGGCAGTGCGCGTCGATCAGCCCCGGCATCACGGTTGTGCCCCGGACATCGATGCGCCTGGCATGTTGCAGGTGCGTCACCCGATGCAAGGCATCCGGCCCGACGGCGGCAATCCGGTCGCCCTCGATCAGCACCGCCGCCGCAAACGGCGCGCCACCGGTGCCGTCAACCACCGTCGCGTTCTCCAGCAACCATGCGTCAACCACGATTCAGGCTCCTGGTGTGCTCGGCAACATCACGCCTGCGGTGCCACGCGCAGCAAGCGGCGGGCGTTGTCGGCCAGTTCGGGCGCCACCGTCGCATGGCTGTCGGATGGCTGCAGATCGGGCGCATCCCAGCCGGCGAAATTGGTGCCGTAGACCAGATGGTCGTGACCCACCGCGGCACCGAGCAGCTCCAGCACCTGGGGATGGTCGATATGGGTGTCGAACCACAAGCGCTTGAGACGCTCCTCGAACGCCCCTTCGGCACGCAGCGCAGGCGGCGACCAGGGCCGCTTGCGGGCACCCTTGGCCATGCGCCCCATCAACAGGGCCGTGGCGCCGCCGCCGTGGCTGAAACACACATCCAGGCCGGGATGGCGGTCCAGCACGCCGCCGTAGATCAGGGTCGCAACCGCCAGTGTCTCCTGGGCTGCAAAGCCGGCAATGATGTCGAGTTCGAAGCGCCGCAACGCCGGATCGCCTGGTGGCCCGTCGATGCCGGCGGGTCCCGGATGGATGAACAGCGGCACAGCGAGCTCCACCGCCCGCGCATACAGGACGTCCATCGACGCATCGTCCAGTGTCAGCGGCGCGTCGGTGCCGAACGACGCACCCGCCAGGCCCAGTTCGGTGACGGCCCGGCGCAGCTCTTCAGCCGAGGCCTGCGGGTCCTGCAACGGCAATGCCGCCAACCCGGCAAGTTGCTCCGGATGCCGGGCCACGATGGCCGCCAGCGCGTCGTTGTGAATCCGGCAGAACCGGATCGCGTCCGGGGCCGGGATGAAATGCAGGTAGGTCAGCGGGTTGGGAGACACCACCTGGAAATCGATGCCACGCTGGGCCATGCGCTCGATGCGCAGCTCCGGATCCATGAACGGGCTGCCGACATACCGCACGCCATTGAGCCGGTAGTTGTCGCCGACCTGGAAAAAAGGCGATCCATCGGTGTTCTGGCCGATCGTGGGCCCGTAGGCACCCGCCGCACCGATCGTTTCGGGAATCACGATGTGGGCGTGCAGGTCGATCACGCGGGCGCGGGACAAGGCGGTGTTCTTCATGGGTCTGGGTTCCTCGAGGGCCATTGACGGCACGCGCCGGGCATGGCTGCAACAAAAAAATTACAACACAATCAATTAAAACGATTTCGGTGAATGTACCCGTGCCATAATTTTGAGTCAATGACATTCGACGAATTTCCGATGCTGCGCAGCAGCCTGCCGCGGACACGTTTGCCTGACGACCTAGCCACAACGGAGACAAACCCATGCGACATGCCTTGGTGACGGGTGGCGGTGGCGACAGCGGCGCCGACCCAGCCATGACCGGGCCGGCTCGCAACCTGTTGATCGCCGGCGGGCTGTTCCACGCGGCGCAGGACAACGTCCCCTCGATCACCCGCATCCTGCAGGAGCAGGGCATCGGCACCGATGTCGAAGAAGATATCGAGGCGGCGTGCCAACGGCTGGCCGGGGGCGAATACCAGCTGCTGACCGTCAGCGCGCTGCGCTGGCGCATGGCCGATGCCAAATACGACCCGCACCGGGAGCGCTGGGCGCTGGCCTTGTCGGAGCAAGCACGCGAGGCCATCCGCGCGCATCTGCGGTCGGGCAAGGCCCTGCTGGCCCTGCATGCCGCGTCCATCTGCTTCGACGATTGGCCGCAATGGGGGGAGATCGTGGGCGGTCGCTGGGTCTGGGGCCAATCCGGCCATGCGCCCTACGCCGGCGTGGAAGTACGTTTTGACGCCGCCGCGCAGGACAGCCTGGCAGCAGGCCTGCCGCCGTTCCAGTGCCAGGACGAGGTCTATGAGCGGCTGTGGCTGGCGCCGGACGTGGTGCCACTGGCGCATGCCCGCAACCTGACCGGCAATGCCGGACAACCCGGCGACTGGGCGCCTGTGTTGTGGAGCCGCCAATGGGAGGGGGGCCGGGTGGTCTACGACGCGCTGGGCCACGACGCGCAGTCGCTTGACCATCCGGTGCACCAGCAGTTGATCGCACGCGCCGCAGCCTGGGCGCTGCAACAGGCCTGACCGCCGCCGCGGGCGGCCGGTCGGATCGACAATCGGAGGAACCATCGGCCGGACATGTGCACAATTGCAGACCCGGATCGACACAAGGAGACATCAGCTCATGCGTGACATCGGAAACATGTCGGTATTGATCACCGGCGGCGGATCGGGCATCGGCGAGGGCACTGCGCGGCTGTTTGCAGCACAGGGAGCCAGGGTGACGATCACCGGTCGGCGCAAGGACAAGATCGACGCCGTGGCCGCGTCGATCGGGCCCGCTTGCCACGCGATCGCGGGCGATGTCACGCGACAGCAAGACCGCGAAGCCATGCTGGCCGCGGCGCTCGCGCATGGCGGCAAACTCGACGTGCTGGTCAACAACGCCGCCAACATGTACCGGCAGGCGGTCGATCAATATACCGAAGAGGTGCTCAAGGAGGCGTTCAATACCAACGTGATCTCGGCCATGATGCTCTCGAGCATGGCCGTGCCCTTGCTGGAGCCCAACCGCGGCGCCATTCTGTTCCTGGGCTCCATCCACAATCGGCGGGCTTATCCCGGCGCCTCGCCTTATGCCACGACCAAGGCGGCCATCGAGGGCCTGACGCGGGTGATGGCGGCTGAACTCGGTCGCCGGCAGATCCGGGTGGCCTGCGTATTGCCGGGTGCCGTCAGCACCGAGATCAATCTGCGTGCGGGTCTGTTCACGGCCGAGCAGTCCGACGCCCGTTATGCATCGGTCGCGCCCGACCATGCGCTCGGGCGCATCGGCACCACCACCGAAGTTGCCGAGGCGCTGGTCTATCTGGCCGGCGCGGAGTGGGTCACGGGCGTCGCGCTCGAGGTCGATGGTGGCCTGGGGCTGGGTGTATCCAAGTTTTAGCGCGGGAGCGGCAGATGAGCTTCGCACAACAGGTGATCCAGAACGCCTACGTCGTCAACGACATCGACGAAGCGATCGAGCGCTGGCACGCTTTGTGGGGCATCGGCCCGTTCTTCGTTCGCCGCCACATCGCCATGGCGCATGTGCGTTACCGCGGGTCTGCGTCGCAGATCGACATCTCGGCGGTGTATGTCCAGGCCGGCCCGGTCCAGGTCGAACTGGTGCAGCAGCACTGCGACACACCTTCGGCGTTCCGGGACATGTACGCCGCTGGCAGCGAAGGTTTCCACCACGTCGCGATGCAACCCATGGACTACCAGCAGTTGATGGACCACTACGCAGCCGGCGGTTTTGCGGTCGCCACCGAAGTGCGCACCGCCGGTGGCCGTGGCGCTGCGTTTATCGACACCCGGCCCCTGCTCGGCCACATGACGGAGGTGTACATGGCAAGGGAAGGCACGCTGGCCCTGTACCGGATGGTGGCCGAAGGTGCCGCCCACTGGGATCGAAAACAACTGACGATCGAACTCGAGTCGACATGAGCCCGATGCCGACAGGCATGCCTGAAGCAGCCCGGCAGACGCCGGGCCGCGGCGCGCCATGCGCAGGCGCAGGGCCCAACCCGGGAGCGCAACGAACCCCTCGATCTCGACACCGGGAGCACACGGGATGACCGACCTGCAGACCGAGATGCTGCGCACCGAGCGCGGCTGCGTCATGGCACTGGACAGCGCCGCCGACGTATTGCCGCACAACCGCGGGCGTGATGTGCTGGTCACGGCTTCGTACATCGGCGTGTTGCCGGCACGGCTGTTGCGCGACCACCTGCCGCGCGCCGCCATCGGTTTTGACGGTGGTGTCGGGCCCCAAGGCGCCAACATGGCCGGGTTGTGGTACTTCGAGGCGCTCAATATCCCCGCTGCCGCCGTCGACGTGATGACCATCATCCTCGGTGACGGTGTCGACGTGTATCGC
>CAZADK010000010.1:18317-20906 GCA_964483855.1 uncultured Rhodoferax sp. | reverse complement strand
CGTGTATGGCGAGGTGCTGGCTTTTGATTCGCCCGATGCGGTGCGGGCCAATGCGCGTGTGCAGGAGGCCTACCTGGGATCCTCCGTGGCCGACGCGCAAGTGGGAGCGGCCTGACATGTTGCTCGACGTCAAGGACCTGAACGCCTTCTACGGCAAAAGCCATGTGTTGCACGGTGTGGACCTGACCGTCGATACCGGCGAGATCGTCGCGCTGCTCGGGCGCAATGGTTCGGGACGCAGCACCACCGCCAAGGCCATCATGGGCATGGTGGACTGTACCGGAGCGGTGCAATGGCGGGGCCAGTCCGTGCGCGGCCTGCAGCCGTTTGAAATTGCCCACCGGGGTATTGGTTACGTGCCGGAGAACCGAGACATCTTTCCCAATCTGACGGTGGAGCAGAACCTGCTGCTCGGTCGCAAGGGGAGCGGCAAAGGCAGTCGGTGGTCGTTCGACGACATGTACCGGCTGTTTCCGCGCCTGAAGGAGCGCCAGCATACCGCCGCAGGCGTGTTGTCGGGTGGCGAGCAGCAGATGCTGACCCTGTGCCGAACCCTGATGGGTGACCCGGACCTGATCATCATCGACGAACCAACCGAGGGCCTGGCGCCCAAGATTGTCGAACTGGTTGGACAATACCTCCAGAGTCTCAAGGGCTGCGGCATTTCCGTGCTGCTGATCGAGCAGAAACTGACGATTGCCATGGCGATCTCGGATCGAACCCTGGTGATGGGCCATGGCAGTATCGTGTTCGAAGGCACGCCGGCCCAACTACGTGAAGATGCCGCCATACGCCAGGAATGGCTCGAGGTATAGCCGCCACACCCGCGCAGCAGGCCGTCGAAAACAGGCTTGGCGCGGTTGGCGGTTGGCAGTTGGCGGTTGGCCGCTTTTGTCCCGGTCGTGACAACGGGGCCTTCACGGTACGGTCCATGAACCTACAATGCCTTAAAAAGAACGGTCGTTCTATTTTCCCCGGGTACCCACCTCTCGCAAGGAACTCCCCATGACAGCACAATACAAACTCCACCGCAACATAGCCGTCATCACCCTGGACAATCCGCCGGTCAACGGACTGGGGTTCAGCACCCGCCGCGCCCTGGTCAAGGGCCTGGAACGGGGCCTGGCCAATGCCCGGGTCAAGGCCATCGTCATCACCGGCGCCGGCAAGGCGTTTTCCGGCGGTGCCGACATCAAGGAGTTCGGCTCGCCCAAGGCGCTGCAGGAACCCAATCTGCTCAGCGTGATCAAGGCGATCGAGAACGCCGCCAAGCCGGTCGTGGCGGCAGTGCATTCGGTGGTCATGGGCGGCGGCCTGGAACTGGCGCTGGGATGCCATTACCGCATCGCCGCCCCGGGCTGCAAAGTGGCATTGCCGGAAGTCAAGCTCGGGCTGATTCCGGGTGCCGGGGGCACGCAGCGCCTGCCGCGCGTGTTGGGAGTCGAGGTGGCGCTGAACATGATCGTCAGTGGCGAGCCGCAGGCCAGCGAACTGCTGGCCAGCCTTCCGGGACAGAAGCTGTTCGACAAGATGGCCGCGTCCGCCGAGTCGCTGCTCGATGATGCGCTGGCGCTGGCCCGTGCGGTGGCCGACGCCCGCCCACTGCCACTGGTGCGTGATCTGCCGTGCAAGCATCCGCTGGGCGATGCGTATTTCCAGTTTGTCCGCAACATGGTGGGCGGCATGTCGAAGAACTACCCGGCGCCGCTCAAGTGCGTCGAGGCCGTCGAGGCGGCCACGCAGAACCGGATCGACCAGGGTCTGGCGATCGAGCGCGAGATCTTCGCCAACCTGATGTTCACGCCGCAGAGCAAGGCCTTGCGCCACCTGTTCGTGGCCGAACGCGCGACCGCGAAGATCCCCGATGTGCCCGCCGACACGCCGCGGCGCGCGGTCCAATCGCTGGCCGTCATCGGCGCCGGCACCATGGGCGGCGGCATCACGATGAATTTCCTCAACGCCGGAATTCCGGTCAAGATGCTCGAAATGAAGCAGGATGCGCTGGACCGAGGCATCGCCACCATCCGCAAGAACTACGAGTCGCAGGTGCAGCGCGGCAAACTCAAGCAGGACAAGTACGAACAGCGGATGGCCTTGTTGTCGACGACGCTCGACTACAACGATCTGAAGGACGCCGACATGGTGATCGAAGCCGTGTTCGAGGACATGGGCGTCAAGCAGACGGTGTTCAAGAAACTCGACGAGGTCATGAAGCCCGGTGCCATCCTGGCCAGCAACACCTCGACGCTGGACATGAACACGATCGCCGGCTTCACGCAGCGTCCGCGGGACGTGATCGGTACCCACTTCTTCAGCCCGGCCAACGTGATGCGCCTGCTCGAAGTCGTTCGCGGCGAGAAGACCGGCAAGGATGTGCTGGCCACCGTGATGGCGCTGGGCAAGAAGATCAAGAAGACCACTGTCGTTTCGGGTGTCTGCGACGGCTTCATCGGCAACCGCATGATCGAGCAGTACAGCCGCCAGGCCGGTTTCCTGCTCGACGAGGGTTGCACTCCGGCCCAGGTCGACACGGCAGTCGAGAAGTTCGGATTCGCCGCGGCTCGCCGCATACTTGTAGCGGCCCACCCG
>CAZADK010000010.1:15010-18307 GCA_964483855.1 uncultured Rhodoferax sp. | reverse complement strand
ATCGGCTGGGCGATCCGCAAGCGCCGAGCGACCGAGCGCGCCGACATGAAATACAGCCGGACGGCCGACAAACTGTGCGAACTCGGCCGCTTCGGCCAGAAGACCGGCGCCGGCTGGTACGACTACAAGTCCGGCAAACGCGATGCGATTACCTCGGATCTGGTGGTCAAGATGATCGAGGACCACCGCACGGAACTGGGCATCGCGCCGCGCAAGATCTCCGACGAAGAAATCGTGCAACGCCTGGTGTTCTCCCTCGTCAACGAAGGCGCGCATATCCTGGAGGACGGCATCGCGTCCAAGGCCAGCGACATCGACATGGTCTACATCACCGGTTACGGTTTCCCGGTCTACCGCGGCGGCCCGATGCACTACGCCGAGCAGTTCGGCCTGTTCAACGTGGTGCAGGCGATGCAGCGTTTTGCACGCAACCCGATGGATGACGCCGCATTCTGGACGCCCGCGCCGCTGATCCAGCGCCTGGTGGCGTCCGGCAAGGGTTGGAGCTGATGCGCGCGCCGCTATGGCCCTTGCGGGATTGACGCAATGATCAGGCGTTTGGGGTTGGGCATGCTGGCAGCCGTGTTGTTGCTGCTGGTCGTATTGGCCCTCAACACGGTGAGCCAGGGATCGCGCCAGCTCGTCGTGCAACCGGTGCCTGCACTGGCCGTCGACAAGACCGGAGCCGGCGAGCGGCTGGGCGAGGCAGTGCGCGCGCGCACCATTGCGTCGCGTTCGGACCCGGCGCAGAACGCCGACCAGTTCCTGCAACTGCACGCGATGCTGCAGGCGCGGTATCCGAAAGCCCATGCGGTGCTCCAGCGCGAGGTGGTGAATGAGCTGAGCCTGCTCTACACCTGGCAAGGCAGCGATGCCAGCCTGCAACCCATCTTGCTGATGGCACACCAGGACGTGGTGCCGGTGTCAACGGGCAGCGAGTCGCAGTGGAGCGTGGATGCGTTTTCCGGCACGGTCAAGGACGGATTCGTCTGGGGCCGCGGCGCCTGGGATAACAAGGGCAACTTGATTGCGCAGATGGAAGCCATCGAGATGCTGGCCGCCAGCAGGTTCCAGCCCCGGCGCACCATCATGCTGGCCTTTGGCGCGGACGAGGAGGTCGCAGGTGAACGCGGTGCGGCGCGTATTGCAGCCATGCTCAAGGAACGTGGCGTGCGCCTGCAGTTCGTCATTGACGAAGGGCTGCTGATCACCGAAGGCATCATGCCGGGCATCGACCGGCCGGTGGCTCTGATCGGCATCGCCGAAAAGGGCTACCTGTCGGTCAACGTGAAGTTTTCGGCCACGCCAGGGCACTCTTCAATGCCGCCGGCCCCGGGTACCGGCGCGATCGCGATGATGAGCGCGGCGCTGCAATCGGTCGACAATGACCAGATGCCCGCCGCGATCCGCGGTATCGCTGGCGACATGTTGTCGACGGTCGCGCCGGAGATGAAGCTGCCATTTCGCGTGGCAATGTCCAACCTGTGGCTGCTCGGCCCCATCGTCCAGAAGCAGCTAGAGGCCGGCGCGAGCACGAATGCCTTGCTGCGCACGACAACCGCGCTCACCGTGATCCGTGGCGGCGGCGCCGACAACGTGATGCCTGCACAGGTCGAGGCCACCGTCAACTACCGGATGATGCCCGGTGACAGTTCGGCCAGCATCATCGAGCGGCTCAAGGGCCAGATCCGCCGTGCGATCGGGCATGACCGGTTCGAATTGCTGGCGCTGCCCGACGCGTCCGAGGCGTCCAGGGTTTCGCCGACCGATGCCGCGCCGTATCGGCTGATCAACCGCACCGTGCGCGAGGTGTTTCCCGGCACCGTGGTGGCGCCGGGCCTGATGATCGGTGGCACCGATTCGCGCCACTTCGAAGGTATCAGCGACCACATCTTCCGCTTTTCGCCGGTACGCGCCAAGGCCGAGGACCTGCCGCGTTTTCATGGCACGAATGAGCGTATCTCGGTCGACAACCTGGCCGAACTGATCCGTTTCTACCATCGTCTTCTGACCATGGGTGCGCAGGCACCCTGACACTTACTGCAACCTGGAGTTCATCATGAGCAACGCCGTCATTGTTTCCACCGCCCGTACGCCGCTGGCCAAGAGCTGGAAAGGTTCCTTCAACATGACACATGGCGCCACGCTGGGTGGTCATGCGGTGCAGCATGCGATCGAGCGTGCCGGTATCGAGGCGGGCGAGGTCGAGGACGTGATCATGGGTTGCGCCAACCCCGAGGGCGCCACCGGCGCCAACATCGCGCGCCAGATCGCGCTGCGCGCCGGCTGCCCGATCACCGTCTCGGGCATGACGGTGAACCGGTTCTGCTCGTCTGGTCTGCAGACGATCGCGATGGCGGCCCAGCGGGTCATCGCCGGCGAAGGCGACGTGTTTGTTGCCGGCGGCGTGGAGAGCATCTCGTGTGTGCAGCAGGAGATGAACAAGCACATGCTGACCGATCCCTGGCTGGTCAAGAACAAGCCCGAGATCTACTGGAACATGTTGCAGACTGCCGAGCAGGTTGCCAAGCGGTACGGCATCGGCCGCGACGCGATGGACGAATACGGTGCGGCCAGCCAGCAAAGGGCGACGGCCGCACAGGCAGCGGGCAAGTTCGAGGCCGAGATCGCCCCGATCACCGTCACCGCAGGCGTGGCCGACAAGGTCATGGGCCTGGTGACAAGGCAAGTCACCGTCAGCCGCGACGAAGGCATCCGCGAAGGCACGACCAAGGAAGGCATCAGCGGCATCAAGCCTGCCATTGCGGGTGGCCTGATTTCCGCTGGCAATGCCAGCCAGTTCTCGGACGGAGCGGGCGCCTGTGTCGTGATGAGCGAGTCGCTGGCCGAGAAAAAGGGCTTGCAGCCACTGGGCCGCTTCCTCGGTTTCGCGGTCGCCGGTTGCGAACCCGACGAGATGGGTATCGGTCCGGTGTTCGCCGTCCCCAAGGTACTGGCCCGTCTGGGCCTGTCGGTCGGCGACATCGACCTGTGGGAACTCAACGAGGCGTTCGCAGTGCAGGTGCTGTATTGCCGCGACAAGCTGGGCATTCCGGCCGACCGGCTCAATGTGAATGGTGGCGCCATCGCGGTCGGCCACCCTTATGGTGTCAGCGGCCAGCGCCTGACCGGCCATGCCCTGATCGAAGGCAAGCGCCGCGGCGCCAAGCGCGTGCTCGTGACCATGTGTATCGGTGGCGGCATGGGTGCGGCCGGCGTGTTCGAGGTCTTGTGAGCCGACTGTGAAGCTGCGTCAGACCCTGCAATTCCTGCTCTATGAGTGGCTCGATACCGAGT
>CAZADK010000010.1:0-14910 GCA_964483855.1 uncultured Rhodoferax sp. | reverse complement strand
GTGAAGCTGCGTCAGACCCTGCAATTCCTGCTCTATGAGTGGCTCGATACCGAGTCCTTGTGCCAGCGGCCGCGTTTTGCCGACCACTCGCGCGAAACCTTCGACGCGGTACTCGACACCTGTGAACGCATCGCGCGCGAGAAATACGCGCCATTCAATCGCCTGGTCGATACCCAGGAGCCCTACGTCGATGGTGACAAGGTGGTGCTGCCGCAGGCCACCCACGATGCCCACAATGCCTTCGTCGCGTCCGGCATGCTGGGCGCCGCGCAGGATTACGCGCTCGGCGGCATGCAGCTACCTTTTACCGTCAATGCCAGTGCCAACGCCTTCTTCGCGCTCGCCTCGGTCAGCATCGGCAGCAACATGCTGACGGTGGGCAACGCCAATCTGCTGCTGATTCACGGCACAAACACTCAGAAGCGGGTGTTTGCCGCCAACGAGTTCTCCGGCCGCTGGGCCGGCACGATGTGCCTGAGCGAACCCCAGGCCGGCTCCAGCCTGTCGGACATCACGACCCGCGCCGAGCCCGACGGCGACGGCGCGCAGGACGACCCGCTCGGCCCGCGTTACCGCCTGCGCGGCAACAAGATGTGGATCTCGTCGGGGGAGCATGAACTGACCGAGAACATCGTGCACCTGGTGCTGGCCAAGATCCCGGGGCCAGACGGCAAGTTGATACCCGGCACCCGCGGCATCTCGTTGTTCATCGTGCCCAAGAAGCTGGTCGACATCGACGGGCAGCTGACTGGCGTGCGCAACGATGTGGCGCTGGCGGGCCTGAACCACAAGCTGGGCTGGCGCGGCACCACCAATACGCTGCTGAACTTCGGCGAAGGGAAATTCCCGGTGGACGGCCGCCCGGGTGCCGTCGGTTACCTGGTCGGCCAGCCGCACGAGGGCTTGCGCTGCATGTTCCACATGATGAACGAGGCGCGTATCGGTGTCGGTACCGCGGCCGCGATGCTGGGCCTGGCAGGTTATTACGCCTCGCTCGACTACGCGCGCAACCGGCCGCAGGGGCGGCCCGTGGCTGTCGGCGGCAAGGATGCAGCCAGCCCGCCGGTGCGCATCATCGAACATGCCGATGTCAAACGCATGTTGCTGGCGCAGAAGTCCTATTGCGAAGGTGCGTTGGCGCTGGAACTGTATTGCGCGCGGCTGGTGGACGAGGACCATACCGGTGCGCCGCAGATGGCCGCCGAGGCGCGGCTGCTGCTCGAGGTGCTCACGCCGATCGCCAAGAGCTGGCCCAGCGAATGGTGCCTGGAGGCCAACTCGCTGGCGATACAGATCCATGGCGGTTACGGCTACACGCGTGATTTCCCGGTCGAGCAATACTGGCGCGACAACCGGCTCAACATGATCCACGAGGGCACGCACGGTATCCACGGCATGGACCTGCTCGGGCGCAAGGTGCGCATGGACGGCGGCCGCGCCATGGAATTGCTGGCGCAGCGTATCGCCGACACCGCGGCGCGTGCCCGTGTGCAGCCCGAGCTGGCCGGATACGCCGCGGCGCTGCAGTCCGCCTGGGAGCGTATTGCGGCGGCGACCCGCGCCGCCTGGTCCGACGGCGATCCCGGCTCCGCCCTGGCCAATGCAGTACCGTATATGCAGGCGTTCGGCCATGGCGTGCTGGCCTGGATCTGGCTCGATGTCGCCACGGCCGCCGGGTCCCGGGACTTGGCGGCACAGGGAGAAACGGTCAGGGTCGGTACCATTGCAGCGATGCGTTATTTCTACCACTATGAACTCGGCAAGATCGATGCCTGGCTGGCACCAGTCCAGCAGCGGGACATGATCTGTGCAGACTTGCCGGAAGAGGCCTTTTAATGTCGTTTTTCAAGAAGTACAACGGAACCATGAACAAGCGGCTCGCCCAACTGGAAAAGCTGATCTGGACGCTGATCTACGGCGGCCTGTTGTCGGTCCTTGTGGGATATTTCATGCAACGCGAGGGCGAGGCCAGCGGGCAGTGGCTGATGGGCGCCGGCGCCGCCGTGGCGGTGGTCGGCGTGATCCTGATCATGGTGCGTTCGCGGCTGCACGAGGGGCCGGATGCAGCGCAAACCAAGGCGCGTGGGCGTTAGCCGACACCACAAGGAGACACGACGATGGCACGTACCGTACAGCAACTGCTCGACCTCAAGGGCAAGAACGCGCTGGTCACCGGAGGCTCGCGCGGCCTGGGGTTGCAGATGGCGCATGCGCTGGGGGAGGCCGGTGCACGGATCATGCTCAGTTCGCGCAAGGCGGCAGACCTCGAAGAGGCCTGCGCCGATTTGCAGGCCGCGGGCATAGACGCCCGCTGGATCGCAGCCGATTGCGCCGACGAAGCCGATATCCGGCGCCTGGCGGGCGAGACCCTCGAGCGCATGGGCGTGGTCGATATCCTGGTCAACAATGCCGGCGCCACCTGGGGCGCGCCGGCACAAGACCACCCGGTTCCAGCCTGGGACAAGGTGATGAACCTCAATATCCGAGGCTATTTCATCCTGTGCCAGGAGATGGGCCGACAATGCATGATCGAGCGCAGGAGCGGGCGCATCGTCAACGTCGCGTCCATCGCCGGCCTGGGCGGCAATCCGCCCGAGATGCAAATGATCGCCTACAACACGTCCAAGGGCGCGGTGATCAACTTCACCCGTGCGCTGGCTGCGGAATGGGGACGGTACAACATCAACGTGAATGCGGTGTGCCCCGGCTTTTTCCCCAGCAAGATGACCGCTGGCACCTTGGCCGACGGTGGAGACAAGGTCCTGGCCTCGCACGCGCCTTTGCAGCGACTCGGCGATGACGAAGACCTCAAGGGCATCACGCTGCTGTATGCGTCCGATGCCGGCAAACACATCACGGGCCAGTGGCTGGCCATCGACGGCGGCGTGTCGATCGTGACCGGTGGCTGACGCGTCCAGGCCCCCGTCCTTCGTCCCGCGGCTCGAGCACCTCTACACCTTCGATGCCGTGCGTGCGGCTTGACCGATGGACTTGCACCT
The DNA here is from genome assembly GCA_964483855.1 of uncultured Rhodoferax sp. Taxonomy (GTDB): domain Bacteria; phylum Pseudomonadota; class Gammaproteobacteria; order Burkholderiales; family Burkholderiaceae_C; genus CAISIP01. The sequence goes on along the minus strand of CAZADK010000010.1, from coordinate 11,911 downwards.
GGCCTGCGGCCCGGCCCACAATTTGCACCACGGGAGTTCCTTGCCATGCCTATCAATCAACAGATTCTTCTCGACAGCCGTCCCCAGGGCGAGGCGCTCGAGAGCAACTTCAAGCTCATCAGCGCCGAGACACCGGCACTGCAGGAAGGCCAGGTGCTGGTGCGCCACCATTTCCTGAGCCTGGATCCCTACATGCGCGGCCGCATGAACGACGCCAAGAGTTATGCCCAGCCCCAGGCGCTGGGCCAGGTCATGGGCGGTGGAACGGCAGGTGAAGTCGTCGAGTCCCGCTCGCCCCGGTACGCCGTCGGCGACACCGTGGTCGGCATGGGCGGTTGGCAGGAGTATGCGGTCGTGCAGGCCGATCAGGGCGGTGCCTTGCGCAAGGTCGACACCAGCCGGGTACCGCTGAGCCACTACCTGGGCGCAGTCGGCATGCCCGGCGTCACCGCCTGGTACGGCCTGACACAGATCTGCGCACCCAAGGCAGGCGAGACAGTCGTGTGCAGCGCCGCTACGGGCGCGGTCGGCAGCGCGGTTGCCGCAGTGGCCAAGGCACGAGGTTGCCATGTCGTCGGTATCGCGGGTGGTCCGGAAAAATGCCGTTATGCGACCGAGGAACTCGCCTACGACGTCTGCATCGACTACAAGCAGCATGCCGATGCCGCGTCCTTGTCCAAGGCGGTGAAGGCGGCCTGCCCGGATGGTGTGGATGGTTATTTCGAGAATGTCGGGGGCATGGTGCTCAACGCGGTGTTGCCGCGCATGAACGCGTTCGGCCGTATCGCCCTGTGCGGCATGATCGCCGGCTACAACGGCGCACCGGTGCCGATGGATTACCCGCAATTGCTGCTGACCAACCGCATCCGATTGCAGGGGTTCATTGTCGGTGAACACATGGAGCACTGGCCGGCCGCGCTCAAGGAGTTGGCCGAACTCGTGGCCAGCGGCCAGCTGCGGCCGCGCGAGAGTGTTGCCCAGGGCATCGCCGCTGCGCCGCAGGCGCTTCTCGGGCTGCTCAAGGGCCGCAACTTCGGCAAGCAACTGGTCAAGCTGACGTAATCGATGCGGCGACATCGGACAGGCGGCAGGTGATGGACACGCACGCGGTATTCAACCAGCCCGATGCGCTGGTGGACTACAACCTGTTCGATGGGTACCAGGCGATGCATGCGGGCCTGGCGTTCAACGCGCCCGGGCTCGACACCACACCCTTGCGTGAACTCGGCGCGCAACTCGGTCGTGCCGACATGCAGGCCCACGCCCGTCTGGCCCATGTCCACACGCCGCAGTTGCGCAGCCATGACCGCAGCGGCCGGCGCGTCGATCAGGTCGAGTTTCACCCCGCCTACCATGCGCTGATGGCCGCGGCGATGGCGGCCGGACTGCACGGCACGCCGTGGTCGGCGCCCAAGGCCAGTCATGCGCATGTGCTGCGCGCGGCGGGATTCATGCTGTTCACCGAACTCGAACCGTCGGTGTTGTGCCCGATTTCGATGACCTACGCGGTCACGCCTGCGCTGCGCGGCAATGCCGCTGTGCATGCAGACTGGTCCCCGGGCCTGTCCAGCCGGGTTTACGACCCGGCGCCGGCCTTGTGGCGGGACAAGGCCGGGCTGACCATGGGCATGGGCATGACCGAGAAACAGGGCGGCTCCGACGTCCGTGCCAATACGACGCGGGCAGTTGCCGAGGGTTACGACGCCTGGGGCGCGCGGTTCGCGGTCACCGGCCACGAGTGGTTCCTGTCCGCGCCCATGTGTGATGCCTTTCTGATCCTGGCCCAGACGTCAGCCGGGCTGTCGTGCCTGTTCCTGCCCCGGGTGCTGCCGGGCGGCTCGGCAAACGCGCTGCGGATCATGCGGCTCAAGGACAAGCTGGGCAACAAGGCCAATGCCAGTTCGGAGGTCGAGTTTGCGGGTGCCACGGCGTGGCTGGTGGGCCAGGAGGGGCGTGGCGTACCCCAGATCCTGTCAATGGGGTCGATGACCCGGCTCGACTGCGCACTGGGCACCAGCGGCCTGATGCGCCAGGCGCTGGCGATCGCACTCGACCACACCGCCCAGCGCGCCGCGTTCGGCAAACCGTTGCTGGCCCAGCCCTTGATGCGCAACGTGCTGGCCGACCTTGCGCTGGAGAGCGAGGCCGCTTGCGCGCTCGCGCTGCGGCTGGCGCGCACCTTTGACCGCAGCGACGATGCGCATGAGCTCGCTCTGGCGCGGCTGCTGACGCCCGCAAGCAAATTCTGGATCTGCAAGCGCGGCAGCCATTTCGCGCAGGAGGCGATGGAGTGCCTGGGCGGCAACGGCTACGTGGAGGAGGGCGGGGAAGGCGTGATGGCCCGCATCTATCGTGAGATGCCGCTGAATTCGATCTGGGAGGGCTCAGGCAACATCATGGCTCTGGATCTGCTGCGGGCGTTGCGCCAGCCCGATGCAGCCGCCACGCTGGCCCAGGAGTGTGCGCCGGCACTGGGGGCCGATCCGGCGCTCGATCGCCTGCTCGCCAGCCTGCCGGCACGGATCGACGCGGCCGCGCCAGAGACCGAGGCACGGTTGCTGGCGCAGGACATCGCGTTGGCCATGCAGGCCAGCTTGCTGGTGCAGACGGCGCCGCAGTTCGTGGCCAGCGCATTCTGCCAATCCCGCCTGGGTCGCCAGTGGGGCCATGTATTCGGCACCTTGGGCCCGGGCACCGATCTCGATGCCATCCTCGAGCGGGCACGGCCTCGCTGAGCCGGATCCCGCATGACGGCCGATACGGCATTGCAATGGACCAGCGCGCGCTTGGACCAGCTGCGCCCGCAAGACTTGTATGCGGCCTTGCAACTGCGCAGCGCGGTGTTCGTGGTTGAGCAGAGCTGCCTGTTCCTGGACCCGGACGGGGCCGACGGGCAAGCGGTTCATCTGCTGGGCACCCGCGACGGGCGGTTGCTCGCCTATGCGCGGTGTTTCGCACCTGGCATCCAGTATGCCGAGGCCAGCATCGGCCGTATCGCGACCCGGCTCGACGCACGCGGTGCAGGCCTGGGCCACCAATTGGTCGTGCAGGCACTGGCGCTGGTGCAAGCAACCTGGGGCCTGCAACCGATTCGCATCGGCGCGCAGTCACGATTGAAGAATTTTTACCGCCAGCACGGGTTCGCCGACACCGGCATCGATTACGTCGAGGACGGCATCGACCACGTGCAAATGGTATGGACACCCTGAACCAAGGAAAACGCAATGATCGATGATTTCAGGAACAAGACGGCGGTATTGACTGGCGCGGGTTCCGGCTTCGGACTGGAATGCGCCCGCATCGGGGCGCGGCTGGGCATGAACCTGGTGCTGGCCGATGTGCAGCAAGATGCGCTCGATCGCGCCCGCGCGGAGATGCTGGCAGCCGGGGTCCAGGTACTGGCGTGCCGGGTCGATGTGTCCAAGGCGAGCGAAGTCGAGGCACTTGGCCGCGCAGTCGCAAAGCGGTTTGGCGCTCCACACCTGGTATTCAACAATGCCGGTGTGGGCGCAGGCGGCCTGATCTGGGAGACCAGCGTCAAGGACTGGGAGTGGGTGCTGGGCGTGAACCTGATGGGCGTCGTCCACGGCGTGCGGGTGTTCACCCCGATGATGCTCGAGGCGGCCCGAACCGATCCGGCCTGGCGCGGACATATCGTCAACACCGCGAGCATGGCCGGTCTGCTGGCGCCGCCGAACATGGGCGTGTACAACGTCAGCAAACATGCCGTCGTGGCCCTGACCGAAACCCTGTACCAGGACTTGTCGCTGGTGACCGATCAGGTTGGCGCCAGCGTGTTGTGCCCGTTTTTCGTGCCCACGGGCATCAGCCAGAGCCATCGCAACCGGCCGGCCGAGTTATCGGAACAGTCGACCAGGCCGACACGCAGCCAGCTGATCGGACAGGCGATGAGCGACAAGGCGGTAGGTTCGGGCAAGGTGTCGGCGGCAGACGTGGCACAGCTATTGTTCGACGCCGTCGCAGCCAACCGTTTCTACATCTACAGCCATCCGAGGGCGATCAAGTCGGTACAGACCCGGATGGAGGACATCTTGCAGGCACGCAACCCGACCGATCCGTTCGTCGACAAACCCGAACTCGGAGCGGAACTGCGCAAGGCCCTGCGCGGCTGAGAGGCTGCGGTACCCTCGTGGCGCGTCTGGGCCAAACCTGGCCTCAATGCACTTGGCGCGAGCCCATCGGATCGAACAGGTCGACCTGGGCACGGATATCCTCGGATTTGCCCAGAATGTTGGTGAAACGCAGCAACTGTTCGTCCTGGATGAAACTGGCCGACGATTCCGCTCCCAGCAACATGCTCGGTGGCTGTGGCCGGGCCACGATGTAACCCTGCACGTAATTGACGCCGATCTCGGCCAGCGTCTGCACCGTGGCGGTGTCTTCCGCCCATTCGGCGATGGTCTGCATGCCCAGGTTGCGTGCCAGATTGACGATGGCCTCGACGATCGCCACGTTGGCCGGATGGCTGTTCATGTTGACGATGAAGCTGCCGTCGATCTTGAGCAGGTCGGCCGGCAATTCCTTGAGGTACGAGAACGAGGTGTAACCGGCACCAAAATCGTCCAGTGCCACCTTGGCGCCGAAACTGCGCACCCGGTCGATGAAGTGGCGGGTGTTGTTGAGATCGTGCAAAGCCACGCTCTCGGTGATCTCGATGCACAGGTGACGGGCAATGTCGGCATTGGCGGCCAGCATCGCAAACACGTCCTGCATGAACTTCTCGTCATTGAGCGATGCGCCGCTCAGGTTCATGCAAACAAACCGGGTGTTCGTCAGGTGGCGCTGGTGCTCGCTGAGCCATGCCAGCGTGGTCGACATCACCCAGCGGTCGATCACGCCCATACGGCCACAGTTTTCGGCCGCCGAAATCAGGCGATCAGTGCGCACCGGCAATCCGTCGCTGTCGCGCATGCGCAGCAACACCTCGAAGTTGAGAGAATCATTGGGCGCCTTGAGCGACATGATCGGTTGCATGTCCAGGTACAGGCCGTCAGTGGCCGCGCTCGACGACAACACCTCGACCAGGCGCAGTTCGGCCTCGTGCTGGCGGAATGCATCGGCATGCCGGTCGTATACGACCAATCCGTCATGGTGGCCGCGCTTGGCGTCACGGCAGGCACGGTCGCCGGTGGACAAGGCATCCTTGATCGAGGTACCCGGCATGACCTCGATCAGGCCGACGGAGCCCCGCACCGTGAACGCCTTGTCGCCCACGCGAAATGGCGTGCTGCCGATGTTGCGCACGATACCCTGGCACACCAGGGTGGCCAGGGGCATCTTGGTGTCGGGCAGCACGACGACAAACTCGTCGCCACCCACGCGCCCGACCCGGATCGATCCGGACACGACGTCGGTGATCCGTTTGCACACCTGTTGCAATACCTCGTCGCCGGCACCGTGGCCGTACAGGTCGTTGATGAGCTTGAAACGGTCCAGGTCGAGGTAGGCCAATGCGAATGGCCGGGCCTTGGGCGAGCTGGCACTGGCTTCCTGGAACGCGTTCTCGATGCCGCGGCGATTGAGCACCTTGGTCAGCGGATCGTTGTAGGCCAGGAAATTGAGATCCTCGGACGCGCGGGCCTTCTCGGTGATGTCCTGCAACGAACCTTCGATCCGCTCGTTGGCCTGCGTCGCCTTGACCAGATACTTGCGCTGCCCGCCATGGTCCGGCGTCTTCTTGCCCTTGATCTCGAGTTCGCCATCGACCCGGCTGTAGACGAAATGGTGCAACTGCGTCCATGCGCCCTGGTCGAAATAAAGCTGCCAGGTGTTGCGCCCAGGCGTCAGGACCTGATCGCCCAGCATGGCACGCAAGGCTGGATTGGCACTGATGAAGCGGCCCTGCAGGTCCAGGGTGAACAGGCCGATCGGCATGGCGTTGAAATTGTGTTCCAGTTCAGCCTGCACCTTCACGCGCTGCTGATGCTCCATGCGCATCTGTTCGGCGATCGCGAGCGCGGCCAGCAGGCTCGATGACAAGGCCACGGTGACGAAATTGGTGGCGACCACGAACTCCTTGATGCCCGACACCGCAGCCAGAATCTCGGTCAGGCCCGACAGGAAAGTGACGCCCAGCGACGCGCCGTACCACATGGCAACCCGAGACTGGGTCCGGGTCAGGATGTTGATCAGGCTCACCGCCATCAAGGACAGGCCGAAACCGGTCACCGCCCACATCATCGGCAGCCACACCTTGTAGGGCAGCAGCAACGACGCCACGATGAATGGCAGGCAGACCCACTGCACCACCTGCAGCGGCCTGTCGTAGCGGGTCTTTGCCAGGTCCTCGTGGAACAACGTGCGATACAGCGTGAGCGTCAGCAGCCCGTAGACCGACACGGTCAGGGCGCGGCTGGTCTGCAACCAAGCCGCCGGCACACTGTGACCCAGCCACTGAATGTCCCAACCCGCCGAAATCGCACTCATGCGCAAGGTCAGCACCAGCCAGGCGGCAAACAACACATACAGGATCTGCCGATTGATCCAGGCGGTCATCAGGACGAACACGGCCAGCACGATCAGGCCACCGTCGAGCAGTCCCGAGTTGCGGTGAAATTCGTTGATCGATTGCCGCCAGTCCTCGGTGCGCCAAAAGGCCGCACTGAGTGTGGCTGGTCCGATGAAGCTGGCTCGGCACACCGCGGCGGCCGCAGCAGCGCCCTGGTCCAGTTGCAGCGCAAAACCGGCTTTGGCCAGCGACAGCCGCCCCTTGGATGCACGACGGGTCGCCTCGCCCAGCGGTGTCATGCCACTGCGGTCCCAGCAGGCGATCGTGGAGGCATGGCGGGAAGGAAACTCGACCGTCGTATTGCGGCTCGAGGCGTCGGGCGGGATTGCGAAAGTGAACCAGACCGGGTTTTCCGAGCGCTTGGTGTCGAAACGCGACACGGGCGGCAGTTTCTCGAGCCGATTCGCTGCCTGCACAGCGTTCAGGCTAGCTGATTCGTCGAGCAACACCTGCAGTTGAATCGGCTGCGAGCCTGTGCCGGAATACTGGTCATCCCACAATGTCAATGCGGCAATCGACGCCACAGCGATCGCAACCGGCACGATGTAGATCGATAGGGCGCGCAAAAGGGAATCCAGTCCCGCGCCGAGGCGGGGCCAGAGCCAATTGTCGCGAAACCCGATGCGCGCAGCCATGCGTCCTTGTAGACCTGCAAACCGTTTCAAACTGGCATCAGTCTACGCGTACCCAGTGGCAAACCAAAACGCTATCACGTCCTTTGGCCGCCCACAACGACCTGAACAGGGAGTTTGTTGTGCTAATCAAACAGGACGCCGACCGAGTGGCGGCGTCACCCGCAGCATCGCCGCTTCGGGGAAAAGGCCGCCAAAGCTCATTTTGCGCTCGACACCCACGTCGATGTCGCTGTGGTGGGTATGCACGAAGAACTTCAGCAACGGGTGTTGGGCTTCGGTCCAGCGCCGGGCGCCGGTGTCGATCTCGAACCCCAGCACGCGATGCGGGATATTGTTGCCGTGGCGCATCGGAATGAAGCCCTGTTCCGGGTACAGATCCTCGAACATCAACTGGTCATATTGCTTGTCGAGCGGGGTACGCGCGGCAACGATGGCCCAGTCGATGCCGTCCTGTTCGCAATACTGGAACGCAGCCTTGATCAGCACGATCTTGACCAGACGCCCGATACTGCCACTCACGATACCCAGGCGGCTGACCTCGGCCAGTGGCCGATCCCGCAACCAGCGAGGCAAGGTGACCGATTGCTCGACCTTCAGTGGCATATGGGCGTTGCTCTGGATCCGCAGCGTGCCCATCGGTGTGCCGTCGAGCTTGGATTCGGCCAGCAGCACGGCGACCCCTGGCTCGCTGTCGATGATTTCCGGCGTGCGCAACTTCTCGCCGAATTCCGGCATGTGGCGGCCATAAGCGGCAGCGCGGATACACACAGCCTTGGACAGGTCGTCGTCGTTGCACACCACCCGCACGGTAAATGGCAGTCGCTCCTGCGCCATCCCGGTGTCCTCCTCGTGCAGAACCGCCGGGGGCAGGTTGGCAACCGGGATGTGGCGTGGAGGCGCTGGGTGAAGTGAGGGTTGGATCATGATGGCGGCATCCTCTGGACAAAAGGGGTGATAGACACTCAGGACAGGCAACAAAGCCTATGTAAACAAATGTAGTCTTCGGTCTGGCGCCTGCGAAGTCACCGTTTGTCTAGACCGCCTGTAGGAAGTCTCCTGACAAGCCCGTCCCCGCGCGGACCTTGTTCGCTGCGTCCGCGCCGGTGTTGCCAGGGCGAGTTACGGCTGGCGACAGGCCAGCGACAGGGCCTGGATCGTGTGTCCGTTGCGCGGATCGAACACCACCAGGTTGATGCGCCGTTCGTGACCGGCTGGCGCCGCAACGGCATGCAGCACCAGGGCCTGCGGCGCCTCCGCCCGGCTGGGGTATTGCCCGGCAACCGTGTATTGCCGCACCACATGATCGTTGCGCAACGTCTCGCCTGCGTTTTCCCCGGCTGCCACGTCGGTCCGGTGCGCATTTTCAGTCACCGTCCAGTAAGCGGCCCACGACTTCGGGCCATCGGCCTTGATCGTGACCGTGGCCTCGAAATGGTCCATCGCGCGTCGGGACAGCTGGATCACGGCGCCGGCAGGGCCAGCCGTTGACGGCAGTCGCGCGCCCGCGCCGCGCCACTGGCGCCAGTCCCGTCCATCGAGCACGACCTGGGGGGTGTAGATGCCGCGCAGCCCGTTCCAGGCCGCGATCTGGCGCTGGCGCGTGGTGTGCGCCGGCGCAGCGAATGGGTCGGGCCAGCCGATGTAGTCCCAATAGGCGACGTGGAAGGCCTGCAGAACGGCCTCGCCCGGCGCCCCGGCGCCCGGGCGCAACTGCGACAACCATCGATCCGCCGGCGGACACGAACTGCAGCCCTGCGATGTGTAAAGCTCGACGACTGGGGTCACGCTGGCGCCGGATTGGGCCTGGCAACTCGCGGCCGCGACCGTGCCGCAAACCCAGGCCCCTGTCACCAGCAGGCAACTGGCGCGCAGCGCCGCATTGGCTTGAAGACCGATCATATTTTGTTACCTCCGCAGACAGGTCGGACCCGGCGGTCGCCCTGCCGGGTTATGGCACACTCGCCGCCTTGGTGCCCGCTGCGCCTGGGTCGATAACTGGTGGGCAGAACTTACGCATGAAGGAACACCATGTCAGCCATCGTCCGCCGCATGGCCCAGGAACTGGGCGTGCGCGAGGCCCAGGTTCAGGCCGCCGTGGATCTGCTTGACGGCGGCGCCACGGTTCCGTTTGTGGCCCGGTACCGCAAGGAGGCCACCGCAGGATTGGACGATGTGGCCTTGCGCGAGATCGATGCACGGCTGGCCTACCTGCGCCAATTGCAGGAGCGTTGTGCCATCATCCTGGCCACAATCGAGGAGCAAGGCAAACTCACGCCCGCATTGCGCCTGGCCCTGCTCGCGGCTGCGACCAAGCAGGAGCTGGAAGACTTGTACCTTCCGTTCAAGCTCAAACGCCGCACCAAGGGCGAGCTGGCCCGGGAGGCCGGCCTCCAGCCGTTGGCAGATCGGCTGTTGCAGGATCCGACGCGGGTACCGCTGGATGAAGCCAGGGCCTTCGTTGTCGCGCACCAGGCCCCCATCGACGGCGCGGATAAACGACCCGATTTTTCGAGCGTCCAGGCGGTGCTCGATGGCGTGCGCGACATCCTGAGCGAACGCTGGGCCGAGCAGCCCGCGCTGGTGCGGGCACTGCGCGAGTGGTTGTGGGACAGCGGCCAGCTGGCCAGTGGCCTGCGCAGCGGCAAGGATGCGCTGAACCCGGACGTGGCCAAGTTCCGCGACTATTTCGACTACCGGGAGCCGATCGCCCGTGTGCCGTCGCACCGCGCGCTGGCGGTGTTCCGCGGCCGGGCACTGGAAGTGCTGGACGTGCGGCTGGCATTGCCGCAGCCTGACCCGGCGCACGCAACGCCGGGCGCCGGCTCCAGTGCGCTGGCCGAGATCCGCATCGGCCAGCACCTCGGCTGGCGCCACCAACGCCGCGCGGCGGACGACTTCATCGCCAAATGCGTGACCTGGACCTGGCGCGTCAAGCTCAGTCTGTCAACCGAACGCGATCTGTTTTCGCGCTTGCGCGAGTCGGCCGAGGCCACCGCGATCAAGATCTTCGCCGACAACCTGCGTGACTTGCTGCTGGCCGCTCCGGCCGGGCCACGCGTGGTACTGGGTCTGGATCCGGGCATCCGCACCGGCTGCAAGGTGGCAGTGGTCGATTGCAACGGCAAGCTGGTGGACACCGCGACGATTTATCCGCATGAACCGCGCAAGGACTGGGATGGCTCCTTGCACCAGCTGCGCCACTTGTGCCTGCGCCATGGCGTGACGCTGATTGCCATCGGCAACGGCACAGCCAGCCGCGAGACCGACCGTCTGGCGGCCGACCTGATCAGCCAGCTCTCGCGAGCGGCCCAGGTGGCCGATCCAGCCAGCCGACCGCTGGTGCCGGAGAAGGTCGTCGTCAGCGAGGCCGGCGCCTCGGTTTATTCGGCCAGTGCGTTCGCGTCGCAGGAAATGCCCGGTGTCGATGTCAGTCTGCGCGGCGCCGCCAGCATCGCGCGGCGGCTGCAGGATCCGCTGGCCGAGCTGGTCAAGATCGATCCCAAGTCGATCGGTGTCGGCCAGTACCAGCACGACGTGAACCAGGGCGAGCTGGCGCGCAGCCTGGACGCGGTGGTCGAGGATTGCGTGAACGCGGTTGGTGTCGACCTCAATACGGCCAGCGTGCCGCTATTGCGCCGGGTCTCGGGCCTGTCGCCCAGCGTGGCCGCGTCCGTGGTGCGTTGGCGTGATACGAACGGCAGTTTCCGCAACCGGGCGCAATTGATGCAGGTCACCGGGCTGGGCGCCAAGACCTTCGAGCAAAGCGCTGGTTTCCTGCGCATTCGCGGCGGTGACAACCCGCTGGACATGACCGGCGTCCATCCGGAGACGTATCCGGTGGTGGAAAAGATCCTGCGTCACACCCGGCTGCCGGTTGCAGAGCTGATGGGCCGTGGCGCGACATTGTCCGGTCTGCGTCCGGACCTGTTCGCCGACGCCAGCTTCGGTGTGCCGACGGTACGCGACATTCTGGTCGAGCTGGAAAAAACCGGGCGTGACCCGCGTCCGGAGTTTCGTGCCGCCAAGCTCAACGATAACGTGCTGGACATCGCGGACCTGCGCGAGGGCATGGTGCTCGAAGGCACGGTCAGCAACGTGGCGGCGTTCGGTGCCTTCGTCGATCTGGGCGTGCACCAGGACGGACTCGTCCACGTCAGCCAGCTCAGCGAGCGCTTCGTCAACGACGCGCGCGAGGTGGTCAAGACCGGTGCCATCGTCAGGGTCCAGGTGCTGGAGGTCGATCTGGCGCGCAAGCGCATTTCGCTGACGATGAAGCTGAGCACGCCGCTACCAGCGCGGCGCGCTGCCGTCGATCCTGTCCAGCGCGGCACTAGCGTAAACCATGCGGCGCCAACGGCGCCGGCCTCCACGGCGATGGCGTCGGCGTTTGCGCGGCTCAGGGGCTGACGAAGGGCCGGCAGGACGGGGCTGCGGGTGTTGGCGGCTGTCGGCCGATAATCCGGGTTTTACTGACGGTCCTGTCTGGAGCCCCAGCCCCATGTTGTTGTGTGACTTGTTGTCGTCACAGTTCGTCCTGCCCAGTATCCCCAAGGTCGTGGCCCTGCTGCTCAGTGAGCTCGAGCGCGAGCAACCCGACCTGAAAAAGATTTCCCAGCTGATCAGCACCGACCCGGCGCTGGCAACGCGTCTGCTGCAGGTTTCCAACTCGGGTTTCTTCCGTCTGGCAGGGCAGGTGCGCAGCGTGCCGGAATCGCTGGCCGTGGTCGGGCTGAGCCATGTGCGTACG
>CAZADK010000009.1:0-20929 GCA_964483855.1 uncultured Rhodoferax sp. | reverse complement strand
CGGCAGCAACATGCAACTCGTAGCCCAATTCACCGACAAAACCCACCCGCAAAACCCGCGCATCGACGCCCGCCACCCGCATGCCCCGCACGCCCAGATACGGGAACGCATCGTCGGCCAACGCACCATCACACACCTGCTGCAGGACGTCGCGCGCGCGTGGGCCGGCCAGGTTCATGGCCGCCATGTGGCCTGTCAGGTTGGCAATACCGACGTCCAGCCCCCACATGGTGTTCAGACGTGTCAGTTCGCGGTACACCGAGGCACTGCCACTGGTCGTGGTGGTGAAGTAGAAGTGCGCCTCACCCATGCGTGCGACGACGCCGTCATCGATGATGACGCCCGATTCATCGATCATCAGGGCATATCGTGTCATGCCCATGCGCAGATTGGCAAAGACCCCGGTGTAGACACGCTCCAGGAACTGTGCCGCGTCAGGTCCGTAGATGTCGATCTTCCCCAGCGTGCCGACGTCGATGAGCCCTACCGTCTCGCGCACGGCCAGCACTTCCGAGGCGATGGCATCGTCGCGCTGCATGCCGGCGCGCTGGTAATACTCTGGTCGTTGCCATTGGCCCGCCGGCATCCAGACCGCGCCAAGAGCCGCGTGGCACGCAGCCAGGGGCGTTGCGCGTTCAACCTGGAATGCGCGTCCGGCGAGGTGCGCCATCGGCACCGGGTGGAACATGGGACGCGATGTCGTCGTGCCAACGCGTTCGACCGGCTCACCCCGGATGCGTGCCAGGATGCGAATCGCATTCATGTTCGAGTGCTTGCCTTGGGAAGGACCCATACCGACCGTCGAGAAACGCTTGAGTAGCTCGATGTTGTCGTATCCCTCTTGCACCGCGTTGAGGAAGTCCTTGAGTTGCAGATCTTCGTCGAAGTCGACAAAGTTGCGCCCTTTCGGGTGCTCCAGGATCGGATAGGGATGGGACGGTGTGTCCTGGCCCCGCAGGTCCGGGCGCTGCGGCAGTGCTTCACCGCGCGCAGTGGCGGCTGCGCCCATTCCGGCGTTCGTCCCATCGGCAAGTCTGGCCTCCAGGCCGTAGACACCGTTGGCGCGGCCGCACACGGACAACCCCGCCGGCAACACGGACGGGACGAACTGCTGCAGCCCGTTGTCGAACCGCATCCTGGCACCCGCCTGGTAGGCCAGCGCCAGGGCTGGCGCATATCCGACTGACATCAACAGGGTGTCGCAGACAATTTCTTCCCCCAGCCCCGCATCCCAACTGCCGTCCGCACGCAGTGGAGCCACCAGGACGCTACGCAGGCGGCCATCGCGCCCGGCGCGCGCCTCCACCACCGCCCGACCCATTTTGACCGCGACGCCATCGGGAGTCGGGGCCGCCGTCTCGGCACGCAAATCCACGATCGCCGCGACCGTCATACCCGCCGCGAGCAGATCCAGCGCGAGCCCGTACGCGTCGTCGTTGCCGGCAAGGACCACCGCGCGCTCACCGGGTCCCACCGCATAACGCGCAATCAGCCGCTGCGCCGCCGACCCCAGCATGACGCCGGGAACGTCATTGTTGCGAAACACCGCGGGTTGCTCGTAAACGCCCGTCGCCAGCACCACCGCACCGGCCCGCATCTTGACGATGTGGTCCGCAGTGACGATGGGCACCCAGTGATCTGCGTAGTAGCCGCTGGCATAACTGCCGCATACGACCTCGATGTGCGGGTGCGACAGTACCTGTTCCACCAAGCCCTGCACACGTTCTCGTTGAACGACATCGCCGCCAACGGCATAGAACCCGCTTGCGCCGAGGCGGGCGTTTTCGTCCACCAGCACCACCCGCGCGTCGCCCTGAGCCGCAGACAGCGCAGCTGAGAGCCCGGATGGCCCACCGCCGATCACCAGAACATCGCAAAAGCCGTAGCGCTTGGGCGATCGCACGCGCGGCGCCTGCAGGTCGACCCGGCCCAGGCCGGTCACGCGCCTGAACATGCGTTCCCAGAGCGGGAACAGGCGCCTGGAGTAGAAGGCCTTGTAGTAGAAACCGACCGGCAGAAATGCGCCCAGCCGGTCCAGCAGGCGCGCCTTGTCACTGTGCAGACCGCCAAAGGTGTTTACCGCCTCGACCTGCTGACCTTCGCGCATCGGCTCCACGTCAGCCCGTACGTTCGGCCGGCTGTGCGCCCCCGTGGCCGCGCCGCGCACTTGCATCAGGGTGTTGGCGTCGTGATTGGCCACGGACAGCACACCGCGCGGCCGGTGGTACTTGAAGCTGCGCCCGAGCATCGTTGCTCCGCTGGCCAGCAAGGCGCTGGTGATCGTATCGCCGGCGTAACCGGCAAAGGGCCGCTCCTCGAAGCGCGCGTGCAGCGGTTGGGACCGGTCGATCCACTCCCCTGGCTGTGGCGGCAAGCGCTTCATGCCGCGGGCTTCTGGTACAGGTAGGTGCGCAAGACGGTGTCGGTGGCCGTGTTGCGTTCGGCGACAAACCAGACCCCGGACGCAATGTGATGCCACCACTCATGCTTTACGTCGGCGACACCCCGGCGATTGAACACATGGGCAGCCCATTCCACGTCGCTTGCCGTTGCCGGGTCGGGCATGGGCCGCAACTCGCCGGCATAGACGAATTCGCTGACCGGGCGTGGGCCATTGACAGGACAGTTGAGGATCTTCACGCGTGTTACCTAGTGCCCGACGGACGCCGCGCCCTTTTCGCCTGTCAACGCGAAACGCGCAAATCGGTCCAGGCCAAAGCTCTCGATCAGCGGGTGGTTGCGGTCATTGGCGACCGTGGAGCTCATGGTCCAGCCCGCCACCGGCGTTGCCTTGAAACCCCAGGTGCCCCAGCCGGCGTCCAGGTAGAAGCCCGCCACCGGCGTCTTGCCCATGATGGGCGCGAAATCCGGCGTCATGTCGGCCATGCCGGCCCACTGGCGGTTGACCTTGACGTCGGACAGGAACGGAAACATGTCCAGCATGTGCGCCGCGAGCGACTCGGCGAAATCCAGCGTGGAACGCGTGGAATGCAACTCGTAGGGGTCGAGCGAGGCGCCCATCACCAATTCACCGCGCGCCGTCTGACTCACATAGATGTGCAGGGAGCCGGACACCAGGATCGGATCGAGCCAGGGTTTGATCGGTTCACTGACCATGGCTTGCAGGGGATGGATGGTGATCGGGCTGTCCAGGCCGACCATGTCCAGCATGCGCGGTGTCGAGCCCGCGACCGCGCACAGGACCTTGTCCGTGGCTATGCTGCCGCGACTCGTCTGTACGCCCCGGACTCGACCGCCCTCGACGCGAATGCCGAGAACCTCGGTCTGCTGATGGATCTCTACCCCGCGCATGTCAGCGCCGTGGCCGTAGCCCCATGCAACCGCATCGTGGCGGGCGATCGACCCTGGCGCGTGATAAAGCGCGCCCAGTATCGGTGCGTGCCCGGCGCAGGTGATGTCCATCCGCGGGCAGGCCTGCTGCACCGCCTGGGCATCCACCACCTCACTGTCGACACCGTAATGTTTGTTCACCTCGGCGCGCCAGCGCATGGTGCGCATCGCGGAGTCGGTGTGTGCCAGCGTGAAATGGCCGCGCGTCGAATAGAAAAGATTGAGGTCAAAATCCTGCGACAGATCGCGAAACAACTCCAGGCTCTTGTCGTAGAACTTCACGCCCGCCGGCGTGAGGTAATTCGAGCGGATGATGGTCGTGTTGCGCCCGGTGTTGCCACCTCCGATGTAGCCTTTTTCGAGCACGGCGATGTTGCGCACGCCATGGTCACGTGCCAGGTAGTAGGCTGCGGCCAGCCCGTGGCCACCGGCGCCGATGATCACGACGTCATACGCCTTGCGCAGCTGCGCATGGTGCGTGAACATGCGCGGCTCCGGATGCCTGGACGAAAGGGCAAAACGCAGCAGGCGCCAGGGCATGGAGGGTCAGGTGGCAGTGGGTGGAGAACGGGCTCGAGTCTATGGGTTGCGTCCGCGGGTGTCAATACTAACAGGCACATTTTGTTTCTTCGCAAGAAACTCTGCACTTCCTGTCGTAGAATCTGCGAACGTCCACCCGCCTCCCGCACGCCCACTCCATGGTCAGCAAACCCGCCCGCACGAAAGCATTGCCACCACCCGGTGACGAACAGTCTCACGTGAAGGCACTGGATCAGCATATCGGTGCCACGGTCCACGCGCTGCGCTCCCGACGTGCGATGACGATTGCCGATTTGTCGCGTCGCTCCGGCGTCAGCGCCGGCATGTTGTCCAAGATCGAGAACGCGCAGGTCTCTGCCAGCCTGGAGACCCTGCTGTCCCTGTCCGGCGCGCTCGGCGTTGGTGTCGCCGACCTGATGCAGGAGTTCCAGACGCGCGAGGGAGTCGTTCAGTTCGTTCCGAAAAGCAGCGGGCTGGAAGTGATCCGCCGTGGCACCAAGAAGGGCCACACTTACCGGCTGCTGTTTTCGCATCGCGGGCCGCACAAGCCGTTCGAGCCCTTTCTGGTGACACTCACCGACGCCAGCGAGGTGTTTCCCTCTTTCAAGCACAAGGGTCTGGAGTTCATCCACATCCTGCAAGGCAAACTGCGTTATCGCCACGGCGACCAGACCTTCATGCTGGCGCCGGGTGATTCCATCACCTTTGACGGCGATGTTCCCCATGGACCGGACGCGCTGATCAAACTGCCGATCGTGATGCTCGCCATCATGGTCTACCCCGGGGCAAAAGAGTGAATCGGTGCTTGCCGTGATCCAGCGTCCCCACGACATGGGCGGAATGCCTGCCGGTCCGCTCGACACGGCAGAGCACGAACTCACCCTTTTCGAGCAGCGCGTCGATGCCATGCTGCGCCTGCTCGCCGACCCGCCGCGCTCCTGCTTCACGATCGACGCCTTGCGCCGCGCCATCGAGGACCTGCCACCAGCCCAATACGACGCGCTGTCGTATTACGAACGCTGGGTGCATGCGATGCGCCTGCTGGTGGTCGAAAAGGGGCTGCTGAGTGAAGCCGAGATCGTGCACCACCTGGCCCGACAATCGAGGGCTCCGTTGGGCTCTTCCCATCACACATGACCCGAGGCCGCCAATGACAGAAAGAATCAAGGGGGCGCTGGCTCCGGTACTGACACCCTTCAATGACCGGCTGGAGCCGGATGTCGGCCGGTACATCGCGCATTGCCGCTGGCTGATAGACAGCCAGGTCGGATTGGCCATATTCGGGACGAACTCCGAAGCCGCCTCGCTTTCCGTGCAAGAGCGGCTGTTCCTCACCGACGCGATTCTCGAAGCCGGAATTCCGGCGCATCGCATGATGCCCGGCACCGGCGGCTGCGCCCTGACCGACGCGGTGACCTTGACCCGCCACGCCGTGCGCAGCGGTGCTGCCGGCGCCTTGATGGTTCCGCCCTTCTACTTCAAGGGCGTATCGGACCAAGGCTTGTTTGCCTATTACGCAGAGGTGATCGAGCGCGTGGCCAGCGACGCCTTGCGGGTGTACCTCTACCATATTCCCCAGTTCACCCAGGTCCCCATCACGCTCAATCTCATCGAGATGCTGCGCAAGCGTTATCCCGACACGGTCGTCGGGGCCAAGGACTCATCGGGCGTGTGGAGCAACACCCAGGCCATGATCGACAACTTCGCGAAGGACGGATTTGACGTGTTCCCGGCCAGCGAATCGACGCTTTCGAGGGCATTGCCCTTGGGCGCGGCAGGGTGCATCAGCGCGACCGTGAACGTGAATCCGGCTGCGATTCACGCCATGTACACGGGCTGGCAGACTGCGGCTGCTCCGCAGCTCCAGGCCAAGGTCGACGCAGTCCGCCAGATTTTCCAGGCCATGCCCATGATCCCCGCGATGAAGCGCGCGGTGGCCGAGTATTCGGGCGATGCAGCCTGGAAGACGGTGCGCCCCCCGTTGTGCGATCTCGATGAAGGCAGCACGCAAAGCCTGATGGCCCAGTTGCGTGCAGCCGAGTTCGCCATGCCGGGCTACCCCAGATACTGAGTCCGACCTGATGGGATCGCAGCCCGCCATCCGCGTGCGCTCGGTCGTTCCGCTCGGCGACACCGCAGTGCTGGTTGAGTTTTCAGATCGGCTCGACCCGGTCGTCAACGCGGGCATCCAGCGCCTGGCCGACGCCATCCGCCGGCGCCGGCTGCCCTGGATCCGCGACGTGGTTCCCGCCATTGCATCGCTTGCGGTGCACATCGACATCGGCCTCACGGACGAAGCCGATACGGTCGAGGTGGTTCGCGACCTGGTGGAGGTGTGCCTGGCCGACACCACGGTGCCACACCGCGCGCCGCGTCCCCCGATCGTGGTGCCCGTGTGTTACGACGACAGCTTTGGCATGGACCTGCCAGAAATTGCCGGGCTCACCGGCCTGAGCGCGGACGAAGTGGTGCGCCGCCACCTTGGCAGCGACTTTCGTGTGTTGATGGTCGGCTTTGTCCCCGGTCACCCCTACCTGGGCGGCCTCGACCCGACACTGGCGGTACCGCGGCGCAGCGCACCCCGGCTTCGCATGCCTGCCGGAACCGTCGCCATCGCCAATGCGCAATGCGTGGTGTATCCCTACGAAATCCCGGGTGGATGGAGCGTCGTGGGGCGTACGCCGCTGCGACTGTTCGACGCCGCGCGTGCCCGGCCGAGCCTGTTCGAACCCGCCGACGCTGTGCGATTCGAGCGCATCGAGCGCGCGCAATTCGCCCAGATTGCAAAAAACGAAGGGACGCAATGAGCGCGCGGCCATCGGCGCGGCACCCGCCCCAGGTCAGCGTGGAACGCGCGGGCATACAGACAACCGTGCAGGACGGCGGTCGCTTCGGGTATCAGCACCTGGGCGTGGTTCCCGCGGGCGCAATGGATATGGAATCCATGCTGCTTGCCAACGCCCTGGTTGGCAATACGCCCGATAACGCGACGCTCGAGATGGCTCTGCAAGGCCCCACATTGCGGTTTGGCTGCGAGACGCTGATCGCGTTGGCGGGCGCATCCTTCCGCATCCGCGCCGCGCACGGTCAGACGGTCACCATGCTGGCATCCAACCGACCGATCCTGCTGTCGGCGGGCACGCAGGTGGCCTTCGAGCATGCGCCGGACGGCGCACGCGCCTACCTCGCCGTGGCGGGCGGCTTTGACGTGCCATCGATTCTGGGCAGCCGTTGCACCTATATTCCCGCAGGCTTCGGCGGGCACGCGGGGCGCGCCCTGAAAAAGGGCGACTGCCTGGCGTTGTTGCCGCAGGCGAGCAGCCTGGCCCGAACACGATTCGGTTCCTTGCGCGAGAAGAACTCCGGTATCGTCAGCCATGGTTCGGGAGTCACGACCGTACGCTGGTCGGTCCGACCAGGCAGTTTGCCGGAAGACGAAGTGACACTGGTGCGCTTCATCAGCGGCCGCCATCGCGCACTCTTCACGGCGCAGGCGCTGCAGGCGTTCGAGTCGTCGACGTACCGGATCTCGCCGGACTCCAACCGCATGGGGTACCGCATGGTCGGGCCTCGCCTCGAACGCGCGAACACACGCGATGTCCTGTCCGAACCGACGAACCTGGGAACGGTGCAGGTGCCAGCCGATGGATCGCCCATTGTCCTGATGGCCGACCACCAGACCACGGGCGGTTACGCCAAGATCGCGGAGATCGTGAGCGCGGACATTGCACGCCTGGCGCAGTTGCGGCCGGGACAGCAGGTTCGTTTTACCCCTTGCTCACTGGCGCAGGCCCTTGCGTTGGCACGCGCTGCGCGCGCTGCGTTGGCAACCAAGACACAGGCATTGGCCTGGCAATACCAGGCTTGATGGCAAACGCCGGCAAAGGAGCACCCATGGCGAACCGAAAATGCATCGACATCAATTGCGACATGGGTGAGAGTTTCGGCGTCTGGCGGATGGGCGACGACGCCGCCGTCATGCCGCTGGTCACCTCCGCCAATATCGCCTGCGGCTTTCATGGCGGCGATCCGGCCACCATCCGCAAGACGGTCCGACTGGCCATGGACGCCGGGGTGGCGGTCGGAGCCCACCCGTCGCTGCCCGATCTGGTGGGATTCGGGCGGCGCACCATGCGCATCTCACCCCAGGACATGTACGACTATGTGCTGTACCAGGCGGGTGCAGTGGGCGCCTTCGTTTGTGCCGCTGGCGGCCGCCTTCACCATGTGAAGTGCCATGGTGCGCTTTACAACATGGCGGCGACCGACACAGCGCTGGCCGCTGCCATGGCCCAGGCGGTGAAGGCACTGGGTCCCGGTGTCATGCTGTATGCCCTCGCCGGTAGTCGCATGGTCGAGGCCGCAACCCAGGCGGGTGTGCCGGTGGTCGAGGAAGCGTTCGCCGACCGCAGCTACCAGGCCGATGGCACGTTGACCCCACGCGGAACCGCAGGCGCCATGATCGAAGACGAGGCCCAGGCGGTGCAACAAGCCATTGGCATGGTGGAACACGGCACGGTCGCCACCGCCGGCGGCGCAAACTTCGGCCTGCGCCCGGGCACGATCTGCCTGCACGGTGATCAGCCCGGCGCGCTGCGCTTTGCCACGGCCCTGCGCGCCGCGCTGCACCAGCATGGCTGCACCGTGAAAGCGCCCTGATTAGCCCCCATTGAACGAGAGAGGTCACGCCCATGCCAAACAAACCCTACACCGTCGGCATCGTCGGGCTCGGCTACGGTCGCGCCCACATCGCCGGATTTCAGGCCGCCGGCTGCCAGGTCGTCGCGTTGTGCCAGCGCGATACCCAGGCGGCAACTGAACTCGCTGCACGTTATGGGGTCCCGCACGTGCACGCGGACTGGCGCGCGATGCTCGCGACGACACGGCCCGACATCGTGGTCATCGCCACACCGCCAGCGCTGCATTTTCCGATCCTGAGCGAGGCTGTGGCGGCCGCAGCGCATGTGGTGTGTGAGAAGCCGCTCGCGCTCACCGTGGATGAAGCCCGCGCGATGATTGCGGCGGCGCAGGCCGCCAATCGGTGCGCCATTGTGGGGTTCAACTGGCGCTTTGCGCCCGCCATGCAACGCATGAAGGCCATGGTGGAGGCAGGTTTTCTGGGGCGCGTGTTTCACGTCAACTGCCGCTGGTTCAATGGCGCCTGGGTGGAGCGCGGCACGGCACCGAGCTGGCGCATGGACCGCTCCGTCGCAGGCTATGGCGCACTCGGAGACCTGGGCGTTCACCTGATCGATCTGGTGCGCTGGCTGTTCGGCGACGTTGTGCGGGTCATGGCTTCCTCCGGCGTCGGATACCCGTCGCGGACGATCTCGGGCGGGATGCGTGCGGCCGATGCAGAAGACTTCAGCCACGTGCTGGCAGAACTCGGCAGTGGCGCAACACTGGCCATGACCGTGAGTCGGGTCGCACGCGGCCTCAATGAACACAGCATGGAAGTCTATGGCGAAAACGGCGCGCTGAGCATGCGGCAGAGCCGCACCGGCGACGGGTGGCAGCTCGGGCAGCTATCGATGGCGCAGGGGAGCGACCCGATGTCACCGGTGGAACTGCCGTCGACAACCGGCAGCCCGGGCGCTTCGGAAGACCGCCTGGACATCACGGGGGTGACCACGATCGCCCCCATGGTGCGCCAGTTCATAGCGGCCATCGAAAGCCAGGGCCTCGTTGCAGCGCCCTCTCTGCAAGACGGCCTCCAGGCACAGGCAGTGCTGGAGGCGATCACCGCGTCAGTGCAGAGCCGCGCCTGGATAGACGTTGCCCCGATTTCCACTTGACCAAAAACCCAAGACCCTGAAGGAGTCCTTTTCGCATGAACCCGCAAACCCCGTCCTCCTCGCTGCAACAGACCTTGCAGGAAAAAGGTGTGAAGTACCTGTTGCCGACCTACGTCGACATGCACGGAGTATCCAAATCCAAAGTCGTTCCGACGGCCCACTACGAACGCATGCTCGGCGGCTCCGAATTGTGTACCGGGGCCGCCGTCGATGGCGTCCCGCAAGAGGTCAGCGACGAGGAAATCTCGGCACATCCCGATCCGGCTTCGTGCGTGGTCTTGCCATGGCGTCGCGATACCGCGTGGTTCGCCAGTGACCTGTGGTGCGAGGGCAAGCGCTTCGAAGCCTGCAGCCGCAACATCCTTGGACGGGTCCTCGCACAAGGCAGGCAGATGGGTTTTGGGGTGAACTCCGGAATCGAAGCCGAGTTCTATGTCCTGCGCGATGGCGAGCACGACTCGTATCACCCGGTCAATGCCCGCGGCAACCTGGCAAAGCCCGCCTATGACGTCGCACGCATGCTGGAAAACCTTCCCTGGCTCGGTGAATTGGTGGATGCGATGAACGAACTGGGATGGGGCGTCTACTCGTTCGACCACGAGGACGGCATCGGGCAGTTCGAAATCGACTTCAAGTACTCCGAAGCCCTCGATGTCGCCGACCGCATGGTGTTCTTCCGCCTGATGGCCGACGAGATTGCGCGTCGCCACGGGGCATTTGCCAGTTTCATGCCCAAGCCCTATGCGGACCGGGCCGGCAGCGGCGCGCACTTCAACATCTCGCTGTTCGATCTGAACGACAAGACCAACCTCTTCGAGGAGAAGGAAGACGCGCGCGGTTGCGGCCTGTCCAGACTCGGCTACCACTTCATTGCCGGCATGCTCAGGCATCTTCCGGCGATCTGCGCCGTGGTTGCACCCACGGTCAACAGTTACAAGCGATTGGTACCCAAGGGCACCATGCCCGGCTTCACCTGGGCGCCCATCTTCGTGAGTTACGGCGGCAACAACCGCACCAACACCGTGCGGATTCCACTTGGGGGCGGGCGCGTCGAATTGCGGCTACCGGACGCCGCCTGCAACCCCTACCTGGGCCTTGCAATGACAATCGCCGCCGGACTCGAAGGCGTGCGCGACGCGCTCGATCCGGGCGAACCGCACAACGAAAACATGTACCTTCGCACGCAGGCACAACTGCGCGACCTGGGTGTCAGCATGCTGCCGCGCTCACTCGAGCAGGCGCTGGACGCCTTCGAGGCAGATCCGCTGGGCCGGGCCGTCATGGGGGAGAAGATGGCCGACGCGTGGCTGAGCTACAAGCGTGCCGAGTGGCATGCGTACTCGGTGCACGTCACCGATTGGGAAAAGAGCCGGTACCTGAAGATGATCTGATGCCGCCGGCGCCGCTGCCGTAGTGTGCTGGCGGCCTTCTGGCGCGGGCAGTGCCAGCGTGGTGCCAGTGCGGCACCAGCGCAGAGTCCTTCAGCAGTGCAGAAGCTCCCTGATCGCCGCGTCCACCAGGGCGCTCTCGCGGGCGAAGCGGCCGGGAGCACCGGCGCAATGACCGGCGGAGGATTCGATCACGCGCAGTTCCGCGCGAGGTGCCAGTGAGGCTTCAATGCGGTTCTCTTCCAGTGTGAAGTACTGGTCGTGGTCACACGGCATGACAATCGCGCGCGCCGTCACACGCCCCAGCGCGCCGGCAAGGCCGTCCTGCTCTGGCACCAGCGCGGCCACGTCGGCATGTTGCCAGGTCCACAACTTGGCGAGCAGATCATTGGCATCCCAGGCCTGATGGTCCTGCTCCCAATCCTGCGCCAGCGCCTGGGCGCTGGCAAATCCCAACTCCGAATAGCGCCCTTCCCGAAAAAACGCGGCACTGTAGGCCCACGGCATGTAGACCCGGGCGAAGGCCCTGAGACCGGCCACCAGTGGAGCCTCGTAGTAGCCACCGGCATACCGCGAATCCGTCTGCAGGGCGACCCGCACGCTGTCCAGAAAAGCATGGTTGTAGGGCCAGCAACGGCTGGCGCCACAGATGGCAAGAAGATTGCCGACCATGGCCGGATAACGCACCGCCCAGTGCCAGCACTGCAGCGCACCCATCGACCAACCCAGGGCGAGCCGGATCTGGCCCACACCCATGAAGTCGAGCAGGCGTCTCTGGCATTCAACGTTGTCGTGCACGCTGACGTGCGGAAATCCGCCGCCTCGGTAGCGTGCTTGCGTATTGCTGGGCGAGATCGACAGGCCATTGCCGATCAGGTTGGGAACCACCACGAACCACCGGGCAGGATCCAGGGCGTGCGCCGCGCCGATGATGCGCGCGTTTGAAAGATGGGTCCCGGTGTAATGGGTCGGGAACAACACACAGTTGTCACCCGCCACGTTCAGGCTGCCCCAGGTGGCGTAGCTCAGCCAGGCGTCGTGCAACACCTGCCCGCTGCGCAATACCACGTCACCCAGGCAGAAATGGCCAACCGCCATGTCCGCGCTCGATGGGGATTGCGCCAGTTGATCGGTTGGCACTGTTCCTGCCTGCGGAAATGCCCGGGGCAATCAGCTCGGCCGACGGTCGGAAACGCCCATGCGCCGCTCGAGGTAACGCACGCCCATCGAGACGATCACGATCAGCACCAGGTATTCGAGGATCAGGAAGGTATAGATTTCCAGCGGGCGCGGCTCGGTCACGACCAGTTCGTTGGCCTTGCGGGTCAGCTCTGGCAGACCGATGATGGACACCAGAGACGATGTCTTGAGCATGTAGACGAACTGGTTTCCGAGCGGCGGGAGGATGCGCCGGATCGCCTGCGGCAGGATGACGAAGCGCATCTTGTCCAGCCAGGGCAGACCGATCGACTCGGCTGCCTCATGCTGGCCGCGGTCGATGG
Source organism: uncultured Rhodoferax sp. (assembly GCA_964483855.1). Lineage (GTDB taxonomy): Bacteria > Pseudomonadota > Gammaproteobacteria > Burkholderiales > Burkholderiaceae_C > CAISIP01. The sequence goes on along the minus strand of CAZADK010000009.1, from coordinate 8,353 downwards.
ACTGGATGCCGGCGCGGAAGATCTCGGCCTCGAAAGCGCTGTCGCACAAAGCAATTGCCAGCACGCCCGAGGCGAATATTCCGAGGTCGATACCCATCACCACCGGCAAGCCGTAGTAGACCCACAACACCATCACCAGCATGGGAATCGAGCGGAAACACTCCACATAAATCCGGCCCGCCCATTTCAGCAACCGTGTGCTGGACAGTGACAACAACGACACCAGCAAGCCCGTTATCACCGACACGGTGATGGCGCATATCGCCAGGGCGAGCGTCCAGCCCAGGCCGGACATCAGGAACTGCAGGTTGGTCTGGCCTTTGGCCGTCCACGGCGACACGACGAACCACCCCCAGGTGTAACCGGTACCGCATCCGGTGGTGAGCAGCGCACACAGCAGCAGCACGACGATGGTTCGATAAGGCAACATCATGATGGGTATCAGTGGGTGAGGATCTGCTTGAGAAACAACTGGCATCGTTCCGTGCGCGGATTGCTGAAAAACGTCGCCGGCGCAGCGGTTTCCACCATCTCGCCCCTGTCCATGAACACCATGGTATCGGCGACCCGTCTGGCAAAGCCCATTTCATGGGTCACGACCAGCATCGTCATGCCCTCGAGCGCGAGTTTTTCCATCACGTCGAGCACTTCATTGATCATCTCGGGATCGAGCGCCGAGGTCGGCTCATCGAACAGCATCAGCTTGGGTTTCATGCATAGCGACCGGGCGATTGCCACGCGTTGCTGCTGGCCACCAGAAAGTTGCCCGGGATACTTTCTTGCCTGCTCCGGTATTCGCACCCGCTCCAGATAATGCATCGCTGTCTGCTCGGCCTCTGCGCGGCTGAGCTTGCGCACCCGCATCGGCCCCAGGGTCAGGTTGTCGAGCACCGACAGATGCGGAAACAAGTTGAAGCTCTGAAACACCATGCCCACTTCGGATCGCACTTTCGCCAGGCTGCCCGCCTCGTCGTTGATCTCGACGCCATCGACCGTGATGCGCCCGGACTCATGGCGCTCCAGCCGGTTGACGCAGCGGATCAGCGTGGACTTCCCGGAGCCCGATGGACCGCAGATCACCACCTTTTCGCCGGCCCGGACCGACAACGAGACATTGCGCAATGCTTGAAAACTCCCGTAGAACTTCGATACGGATTCGATCTGGACAATCAATGGACTGGAGGACAAGGGTGACTCCGCAAAATAAGTGGAACGAGGGCGCTGCGCCGCTCGCAATTTTCCCAGCCGAAGTTTAGTGGAAATTGGAGCCATGCAGCGCTTGACCAGTTTCACTTGGATAAAGTAAAGTTGCCCCGCGGTGAATGAGGCGCCGGCCCGAGCGATGCCTTCGTGTTCATTCGCCGCCAAACGGGCGCCGCTGACCGACGCTCTCGCAACTTTGAATCACGGACCTGAGAATCTCATGAAAGTTATCGATACTTCCGCGCTGAAAGGGTACGCCGGCTATTTCCGGCGCAAGGTCGGCGAACCGGACGCCGAAGTCACGCAGGTCGGCCCGGGCACACCATGTGGCGAGTGGTTGCGCCGCTGCTGGCAACCCATCTGTCTGACCAGCGAGGTGCGTGATCTTCCGGTGCCGTTGCGCATCCTGGGTGAAGACCTGGTCGTGTTTCGCGACGGCAGCGGACGGTTGGGCCTGCTGCACAAGCATTGCTCGCACCGCGGCGCAAGCCTCGAATACGGCATCATCCAGCACTGCGGCATCACCTGCTGCTACCACGGCTGGCACTACGATATCGATGGAAAGATCCTGTCCACCCCCGCCGAGCCCACCGACAGGATCCGCTCCAGGCTTGTGCACGGGGCCTACCCCGTGCGCGATTTCAAGGGCATCCTGTTTGCCTACATGGGGCCCCCCGACGAGATGCCGGCCATGCCGCGCCTGGACACCCAGGACGCCGCGGACACGGAGTTCGTTCCCTTCTCGCTGAGCATCCCTTGCAACTGGCTGCAGGTGTACGAGAACACACAGGATCCGGTGCACGTGGTGTACCTGCACACGCGCCTGACAGGTGCGCAGTTCGGCGACGCTTCCGGCGCCGAACAGGAGATCGACTACGTCGAAACACCATTGGGCATGATGAACGTTCAAACGCGCCTCTGGAAGAATCACTACTGGACGCGAACGACCGAGTCGATTCTTCCGAACTGCAACCAGGGCGGCGCGATTTGGGAAACTGCCGACACGACCAAGTTGTTGCAGCGTGTCGCCTTCCTGCGCTGGATGGTTCCGATCGACGATACGCACACCGTGACCATCGGTTGGCGCCTGTTTCGCGACGAACTCGACCCGCAAAAGATCGGCGACGCGTCCAAGGTGGGCAAGCAGACGATCGATTTCGTCGGCCAGACCGAGGAAGAGCGTTCGTACGAGCAGCGACAGCGCGTCCCGGGCGACTATGAAGTACAGGTGTCCCAGCGCGCGATCGCGGTGCATGCCAATGAGAATCTGGCGACATCCGACCGTGGCGTTGCGACATTGCGTCGTCTGATTCGCAACAGCATTCGCGCAGGTGGCCCACCGCGTTCGTCCTCGGCACCTGCCAAGGAAGGCGTCATCGGAACCTATTGCCAGGACACCGTCTGGCCCGCGGGGACGACGGCAGCGCCAACGAAAGACACGTTGGCCGCTTTCGGGAACGAGGTGGCCGTCAACATCCTGGCCAGCGGACATGAAGACGAGACCGCGCGGCGCGCCGGCCTGCGCCAGATGCTCGCATCAAGGTACCCGCGAGCGTAAGTTCCGAACGCGGCAGAACGGGGGTCCGTGGTGGCAGCGGACATGGCTTCAAGATCTGGCTGGCGATTGGCCGCGAACTGTCGGACTGGATCGCGGAAGGTCGCGTCAACGACGACATCACTCGCCTTTCCTACGACTGGGTCGCGCAAAGCACGCTATTCACCCAGGTGTACGGTGTGAATCGCGGCCAGGAAATCGCCGCCGCCAACGCGCCACACACGGCGCGCCCTGGCGGCAACAGCGTGCATCAGAAAGCCGGTACTTGAGAAGCCCATTCCTGGGTCGAGAACCAATAGGTACGGCGCTCCTTCAAGAATGCCTGGTTCTTGCCGATCCATTCGTTCAACGCATTGAGCAGTGCCGGATTGCCCTTCTTGACACCCATTCCCTCCATTCCCCCCTCGAACAGCTCGTTGCTCGCCTTGAACAGCTTGTCGGGATACTGGATGGCCTTGAACGCGGGAAACGGCTCTGTGCTGATCCAGGCATGGGCGTTTCCGTTGATCACCTCCTGGATACCCAGACCGTTATCGTCAAACTGGCGCAAGGATGCTTTCGGAAAGGTCTTTTCGATGTACAGACATGGCGACGAGCCACGACGACACGCGAAGGTCACATTGCTGTTGTTGTAATCCGTCGGCCACACCATCTTGGAGGCCAACTGCTTGTTCGCCACGGCACCCAGTCCGGAGGAGGAGTAGCGGTCGGTAAAGTCGATCTGCTCCCTGCGCGGTGGCGTGATGGTCATGCCGCCAATGATCACGTCGAACTTGCCACCAATCAGCGATGGGATGATCCCGTCCCAGGCCGTCGGTTGCAGGTCCAGTTCCACACCCATGTCCTTTGCGACCTTGGCAGCCACATCGATCTCGAAGCCGACAAATTTGCCCTGTTTGTCGCGCATGGCCCAAGGAACGAAGGTGGCGAACCCGACCTTGAGGTTGCCCCGCTTCTTGATTGTGTCGAGCATGTTTTCCTGAGCCGCCGCCGGTTGCGAGGCGAGCAGGCTTGCGCAAGCCAAAGCGAAGACTCCCAGCGCACGTATAACCAATTTCATGAACGCATCTCCAAAAAAAAGTTGAGACTACCACCCAAAAACCAACCACCCGCATGCAAGCTGCGTGCCAATGAAGCGGCTCAGTCGTCACCCGGGCCAGGTTTGCGCACACCCGCGTGAGCGTCACACACATGAACGCAGACCACGACACCTCGCAACGCATGCTGGATTGGCACGCACTGGCGCAACCACAACGACCTTGGCCAACGAAACACCGCCACACGTTGCCGGCTGACTCGACACGAAACGAAAATTCCGACCACTTGACAAGTTTCGTATAGGTCAACTAAAGTTGTCCCCCAGTGAACGGCATTCTGGCGGCCACTCCCTTTCCTGTCTAGCTTCGCCGGTGCAAGAGCCTGGTCGGATGGGCCCGAAGGTGAGTGATGCCGCCCGTCTGCAATTGCCGTTGCCAACGTTCCCGATCAAGTCCCGCCAACGTCCATTTCAGGAGAACCTTTCCATGTCCCGATCTTTCCTCTCCACACTGCTGGCGGCTTTTACCGTCGCAACACTGCTGGCCCCCGCGGCGGCAATGGCCCAGACTGCTGCCAAATCGCGGCTGCTGCGGGTGCAGGAATCCGGTGTGCTGCGCGTCGGAACCACTGGTGATTTCGTCCCCATGAGTTTCAAGGACCCCGCAACGAACGAGTACAAGGGGCATCAGATCGACGCAGCCAACGAGCTTGCCAAGGACCTCGGGGTCAAGGTCGAGTTCGTCCTGACCGACTGGAAGTCGCTGGTCACAGCGACTCAGACCGACAAGTTCGATATCGTCATGACCGGCACCTCGATGTCCGTTGCGCGCGCCAAGGCGATTGGCTTCAGCGACCCCTGGGGCCGCAACGCCTTCTTTCCCCTGGTGTTGAAAAAGAATGCCAACAAGTACAAGGACTGGGATGCGCTCAACAATGCCAAACTCACCGCTGGATTCAACCTCGGCACCACGTTCGAGCAGTTCGTGCAGTCTGCGCTGCCCAAGGTCAAGACCAAGCGCGTCGAGTCGCCCGCCCGCGACTACCAGGAGCTGCTGGCTGGCAAGGTCGACTTCACGGTCACCAGCCTGATCGAGGGTGCGGCCCTCACCAAGCAATATCCGGAGTTGCAGATGATTTTGCTCGACAAACCGCGCAACAGCATTCCGATGGCGTTCGTCGTGGCGATCGACGACCAGCAGTGGCTCAACTTCATCAACAACTGGATCGTGCTCAAACGCCAGACCGGCTACTTCGCCGAGCTCAACAAGAACTGGGGCGTGGCCGGGCAGGAGTGAGAGCGTGAGGGGCCCGCGGCATGGAGTTGACTGCGCATATGGGCACCTGGGTGGCCGGATTTTCCGCTACCAGCGCCCCGGCGGCCACCAGACATGAAGCAGGGCGCAGCCTGCTCGATGTTCTGGGTGTCTCCATCGCTGGCAGCACCCACCCCAGCACGGTGCTGGTGCGCGAGCTGACCCGAACCCAGTTCGGCGGCGGTCCGTGCACCGTTCTGGGCAGCGACACCCCGGCGTCGGCGTGTGCCGCGGCATTCGTCAACGGGACTGCCTCGCATGCGCTGGACCTGGACGACGTTTCCTACGACGGCATGGTGCATGCCAGTGCCGTGGTCTGGCCAGCGGCATGGGCGGCAGCCGAGATGGCCAGCGCCTCGGGCGCACAGACACTGGACGCCTTCATTGCCGGTGTTGAAGTGCATTGCGCCCTCGGCCGTGCATTCACGCACGACCTGTTCTGGCGCGGCTTCTGGACGACCGGCTTGTTGGGCAGCATGGGTGCCGCGGCCGCCGCGGCCAAGGGCCTTGCGCTCGATGACGAGGCAACCGCCGCCGCGATCGGCATCGCGATGTCGCAGGCCAGTGGCTTGCGGGCCATCGTCGGCACGCAGATGAAAGCTGTTGCATGTGGCATGGCCGCTGAACTGGGTGTGCGCGCGGCGCTCATGGCCCAAGCGGGGATCCGGGCGCATGCGGATATGGCCGGCCATCCCCACGGGTTCACCGCCCTGATGAATCAAGGGGTGCTCGATTGCGCGCAGATCGGCGGGCTGGGTGACTATTACACCCTGGCGCAGCAACCCATGGCATTCAAGCAGTACCCGATCTGCTCGTATGGCCAGGCCGCGGTGGAAGCGCTCCTGGAGGTGCGCACGGCGCTGGGCCATGCACCAACCCGGGTGCTGTGTGAAGTACCGCAGGCGGTCATGGACAACATGCCCTTTGGCAGACCTGCCGACCCGACTCAGGCGCAGTTCAGCCTGACATTCGCCCTCGGGGCTGCGCTGGTGTTCGGCAGCGTCGCTCCAGAGCACCTTCACGCAGCGACGCTGTGCGATCCACGCCTGGTCGCCGCGATGGACCGTGTGACGATTCGCGTTGCCACCGACGGCATGGCCGCACAAGCGCTGGAAGCCTGCCATGAAGGGGCTGTGGTGACGGCGTACGACGCGGCGGGACGCTCGGTCAGCCGTACCGTGCGGGTGGCCACGGGCATGCCGCAGCGCCCATTGAGCGAGACCCAACTGGAAGCGAAATTCCTGGCCTGTGTCGTGCCTGCGCTTGGCAGGAGCGCGGCACGCGCCGTGGCCGACCGCATCAAGCATCTCGACGCCCTGCCCGATATCAGGCAATTGATGGATGGGCGGGCACCAGCACAACCCGAAAAGGCACAGGAGGAACTGCAGCCATGACCGATACCCCGAAGGAAAACAAGGCCCTTGCCGCTGGCGCGGTACGCCAGACCTACACCACATCGCGCCCATGGGAGGCGGAAAACGGTTTCTCGCGAGCGGTACGCATCGGCAATCTGGTGGAGACCAGCCTGTGCTCGCCAGCGGGCCCCGACGGAACCATTTTGTACCCTGGCGATGTGTACCGCCAGACCCAGGCCAGCCTGGCGATGATCGGCGACGCATTGCAGGCGTTGGGGATGGGCTTTGAGGATGTGATCAAGACCCGCATCTACGTGGCCGATCCGACACACTGGGTCGAATCGGGCCGCGCCCATGCCGAAGTATTCAAGGACATTCGCCCGGCGCTGGGTTGGATCTACATGAGCGCCTTCTTCCACCCGGACATCACGGTGGAAGTCGAATGCACCGCGTACCGGGCGCCTTGACGTTCCCCCCCATGACGACCGCCACGTTCATTCCAGGGGACAGGGTCCGCGTCAGTGCGCGACCCGTGGCTGGCCATTGCCGCACACCCTACTATCTGCGAGGCAAACGTGGCGTCGTGGCAGCGGTGCACGGGTTCTTCGCGGATCCGGCGGCACTGGCGCATCACCGCCACGGCACACCCTCCATTGCGTTGTACCAGGTGGTATTCCCCTATGCGCAAGTCTGGGGCAAAGAGGGTAACGCAATGACGATTGCCGCAGACATCTACGAACCGTGGCTGGAACGGGACGGAGGGTCCGATGGCAATTGACCACGACCACGACCACGACCATGCCGACGCACACGAACCCGTCAACGAGTCGCGGCCTATCCGGGACGAGTCGATCCGGATCGAACGCGCGCTGCGTGAACTCCTGATCGCCAAGGGCGTGTTCACGGCCGGGGAACTTCAGCAGCGTATCGCCGCCACCGAATCGCGCACGCCGCAGGCAGGCGCGCGCGTGGTGGCGCGGGCCTGGGTCGATCCGCAATTCAAAGCATGGCTGCTGCAAGACGCCAAGCCCGCCATCGAACATGTTCTCTCGATCGATCTGAAACTGACGCCCGAACTGATCGTGGTCGAGAACACGGCAGAGCGCCACCACGTCATCTGTTGCACGTTGTGCTCGTGTTACCCGCGCGCGGTGCTGGGCGTGCCACCGGCCTGGTATAAAAGCCCGCAGTACCGCTCCAGGGTGGTGATCGAACCGCGAGAGGTGCTGGCAGAGTTTGGTACACAGATCGCCGAAGGTGTCGATATCCGGGTCGTTGACAGCACAGCAGACATGCGCTACATGGTGCTGCCGCTGCGTCCAGGTGGCACAGAACATCTTGGTGAGGCGCAGCTCGCGGCCATCGTGACCCGCGACGCCATGATCGGGGTGACGGTCCTGCCCGAGGTCAGGCCGTGACGTCCGCCACCGTCGTCCGCGGCGCCTGCCCGCACGATTGTCCGGACGCCTGCGCGTTCCTGGTGACCGTCGAAAACGGTCGCGCCACCGCTATCCGCGGCGCACCAGACCACCCGCCCACCGACGGCAGCCTGTGCACCAAGGTCTCGCGATATCTGGAGCGCACTTACCACCCCGACCGGCTGCTGCATCCACTGCGCCGGACCGGACCCAAGGGCTCCGGGCGCTTTGAGCGGATCACCTGGGACGCGGCCCTGGACGACATTGCGCAACGGTTCAAAGCCATTGCCGCGCAGGACCCGCAATCCATCCTCCCCTACGATTACTGCGGCACGCTGGGCCTGGTGCAAGGCGGCAGCATGGGCCGGCGCTACTTCCACCGGCTGGGCGCGTCGCTGCTGGCTCGCACCATCTGTGCCAGTGCGGGCAAGGCTGGCATCGGCTACACGCTCGGGGCACCCGTTGGAACCG
>CAZADK010000008.1:10315-22115 GCA_964483855.1 uncultured Rhodoferax sp. | reverse complement strand
GATTGAGGCCGAGGCGGTCGTGGATACTTGACAGGCATGCTGCGACGCCACACATCGACTGGGCGCATGCCGGCGTGACGATGGGGCAGAAGAATATGCCCGCGCGGTTGGTGTTTGCAGCGTCGACCCGGCCTTGGCCAACACGCCCTGGGTAGCATGACCATTCGCTTAGCAATACGGACCCACAACAGATTTCGGCTTGCGCCAGCCGTGCCATGGACTCCCTGGCAAAACCACAAGACACTGGAACGCTTTTACATGCCGTGTAAGCCGAATAAGCCGCGTAGTCCGCAGGTCCCGACGATTCAGATCAATGGCGACACTGCGCCGAATCACGACGATACGGTCAAGAGTGTTCGCCACGATGCCAAGCGCAAGAACATTCCGCCCGCCGGCATCGAGGCGCAGGGCCGCCTACAGGAGGCGCCGCGGCTGCGTCCTGAGTACAACCCGCACTTGCCACCGCGTCTGCGCTTTTCGGACGACCCCGCGCAGGCCGATCACTTGCCGGCCTTGCTGCAAACTGCGCGCGAGCGGGCCTTGAACGCTGACGAAGTGCAGGTGCTGGCCGAGGCCTTGCGCCGCCATGAGCCCTGGCTGGAGTGGAGCGGCAAACGCGAGCGCCCCTGGTTCGAGGTCGAGCCACTTCTAAATTGGCCCGCGCACTGGGATACAAGGGCGTGATCGACAAAGGCCGGTTCGACGATCTGAGCGGGTATCGCACGCTTCCATTTGCGCGACCCTCGGCGCTGGCGGCGGGCAGGCCTTGGCGTGTAGCCGTGAAAGTGATCGACCCGCGGGGCAACGAGGGTTTGCGGGTGTTGACGATGCCCGCCCCATGAGCATGTCTCGATCGTGGCCAAGGTCATGGCTTCAGACGGGCAAGCATGCCTATAATGGCTGGCTACAAGTTATCTCCCTGGTGGTTTCGACCCCAGGTGCGAGGGTGCCAAGGCGCAAGCTGCGGCACCCTCTGTTTTTTTGTGCCATCTAGATCATGCGCACCTGCATCTACATCGACGGGTTCAACCTGTATTACGGCGCGGTGAAAGGCACACCGCACAAGTGGCTGGACTTCAAAGCCACATTTGCGATGCTGCTGCAGCCACATCATCAGATCACGGCCATCAAGTACTTCACGGCCCAGGTGTCGGGCAAACGCGACCCGCAGCAACCGGTACGGCAACAGACCTATTGGCGCGCCTTGCAGGCCAGCACACCAGAGTTCCAGTTGTACAAGGGCACGTTCCTGACCCATCCGGTGACCTGGCCGCTGGCCCAGCCCCTGCCAGGGCAGCGTTACGCGACGGTGCTCAAGACGGAAGAAAAGGGCTCGGACGTGAATCTGGCTGTGCATCTGCTCAATGACGCCTGGCAGGATGGCTATGACTGCGCGGTGATTGTGTCGAACGGCTCCGACCTGGCAGAAGCCATGCGCCTGGTGCGTCGGCACCATCCGAGCAAATTGCTGGGGCTGGTGTTTCCGCGGCGGGAAACCGGTGGCCACCCCTCGCGCGAGTTGTCGCAACATGCCCATTTCGTATTGCGCCTGGGCACGAGTGTGCTGGCGGCGTGCCAATTACCGGTCCGCATACCCGGCACCACAATCCACAAACCCGCATCCTGGTGATTCGCAAGTTTGACTCTTTGTCTTTTCTGTCGACAAAGTATGGCCTCACCTTCGAGCCGGCGTAGTCTGGATCAACCTCCAGCCTTCACCTTCAGCCGCCACGCATGCAGCAGCGGCTCGGTATACCCGCTGGGCTGCTCCAGCCCCTTGAACACCAGATCGGTTGCCGCCTGGAACGCCGCACCTTGCGGGTTGGTGGCCATCGGCGTATACAGCGCGTCGCCGGCATTCTGCTTGTCCACCACCTTGGCCATGCGCTTGAATGTGGCCTTGACCTGGGCCTTGGTCACGACACCGTGGTGCAGCCAGTTCGCCATGTGCTGGCTTGAGATGCGCAGTGTGGCGCGGTCTTCCATCAGGCCGACGTTGTGGATGTCGGGCACCTTGGAGCAACCCACGCCCTGGTCGATCCAGCGCACCACGTAACCCAGGATGCCCTGGGCGTTGTTGTCGAGTTCCTGCTGCTTGTCGGCGTCGCTCCATTTCGGTGTCCTGACCACCGGAATGGTCAGCAGGTCGTTGAGGACGGCATTACGCTGCTGTGCGGCGTCGCCCGCTGCGGCGTCTTTCTCGATCTGCTTTTGCACGCTTGAGACCAGCACCTGGTGGTAGTGCAGCGCATGCAGCGTCGCGGCGGTCGGGCTGGGCACCCAGGCGGTGTTGGCGCCGGCCTTCGGATGGCCGATCTTTTGCTTCATCATGTCGGCCATCAGGTCGGGCATGGCCCACATGCCCTTGCCGATCTGCGCCTTGCCACGCAAGCCGCAGGCCAGACCGACCATGACATTGTTTTTCTCGTAGGCCTGGATCCAGACACTGGTCTTCATGTCGCCCTTGCGCAGCACCGGGCCGGCCTGCATGCAGCTGTGCATCTCGTCGCCGGTGCGGTCCAGGAAACCCGTGTTGATGAAGGCAACCCGGCTTGCGGCAGCGGCGATGCAAGCCTTGAGGTTGATGCTGGTGCGGCGCTCCTCGTCCATGATGCCTAGCTTGACGGTGCTTGCCGGCAGGCCGAGCATTTTTTCCACGCGCCCGAACAGTTCGCTGGCGAATGCCACCTCGGCGGGGCCGTGCATCTTGGGCTTGACGATGTAGACCGAACCCTTGCGCGAGTTGCGAATGCCATTGGCACCGTGGCCTTGCAGGTCGTGCAGCGCGATGGTCGTGGTGACGACTGCATCCAGGATGCCCTCGGGAATCTCGAGTTCGCTGCCGTCGGCAGCGCTGTACCGGATGGCCGGGTTGGTCATCAGATGGCCGACGTTGCGCACGAACATCAGCGAGCGGCCGTGCAGCGTCACCGCGCCATTGCCATTGGGTGCCGTGTAGACCCGGTCCGGGTTGAGTCCGCGGGTGAAGGTCTTGCCACCCTTGCTCACGTTCTCGGTCAGCTCGCCCTTGAGGATGCCCAGCCAGTTACGGTAACCCAGCACTTTGTCCTGCGCGTCCACCGCTGCAACCGAATCCTCCAGGTCCAGGATCGTGGACAGGGCTGACTCCAGCACCAGGTCGCTGACGCCGGCCGCGTCGTGGGCGCCGGTGGTGCTGGTGTGGTCGATGCGGATGTCGATGTGCAGCCCGTGGTGCTGCAGCAGCAGCGACGACGGGCGTGCGGCCTCGCCCTGGTAACCGACCAGCTGGCGGCTGTTGCGCAGCCCGGTGTTCCCGCCGGTCTTGAGCGTCGCGACCAGCTTGCCGCCGAGCACCGCATAGGCGGTCACGTCCGCGTGCGAGCCGCGGGCCAGCGGCGCGGCGCGGTCCAGCACATGGCGGGCGTATTCGACGACCTTGGCGCCCCGCACCGGGTTGTAGGTCAGGCCGCGGCTGGCGCCGCCGGATTCGTCGATCGTGTCCGTTCCGTACAGGGCGTCGTACAACGAGCCCCAGCGCGCATTGGCGGCGTTGAGCGCGTAACGCGCGTTGAGGATGGGCACCACCAGCTGCGGGCCGGCTTGCTGCGCCAGCTCGGCGTCGACATTTTTTGTCGTCGCGCGCACGGCGGCGGGTTCGGGCACCAGGTAACCGATCTTCTCCAGGAATCGGCGGTACGCCTGCATGTTGCGGATCGGCCCCGGGTGGGCCTGGTGCCAGGCGTCGAGTTCTGATTGCAGGCGGTCGCGCTCGGCCAGCAGAGCTGCGTTCCTGGGCGCCAGGTCGGCCACGATCGCATCAAACCCGTTCCAGAATGCGCCGCTGTCGATGCCGGTGCCGGGCAGAACCTGGGTCTCGATGAAATCGTGCAGCTCGGTGGCAATATCGAGGCGGTGCAGTCGGGTGCGGGTGGCCATGGATGGGTTTCCTTCTTCAATAGGGGGATCTGTTTTCACAGAAATACACGCACGTCGCGCAGGCTGCTGCCGACATGGTGGGGTTGGGTGCCGAGTTCCTCGAACGGCAACTGGTAGCGGTTCACCCACAGCGTCTGGTAACCGTACCAGGTCGCGGCCAGGGCGTCCCAGGCGTTGCAGCTGACAAAGCCGATCTGGCGCGCGCGCAGTCCGGTCGCCTGCTCGCCCAGGGCGTAGGCCTGGGGTGCGGTCTTGTACAGGCGCACCGGATCGACGCTGATCACATGGTCGAGCAGGCCACCGAGTCCGGCCGACTGGACTGCCAGTTGCAGCATCGCCGGGTCGCCATTGCTCAGGATGCCGGTCACCAAGCCGGCATCCTTGATCTGCTGCAACACGGCGCGGTTCTCGGGGAATGCGCTCAGGCTGCGGTACTGGTTCATCAACTGATCGACGCGGCTGTCGAAATCCGGTTGGCCGATCTGCTCGGGCGCCAGGCGTTTGACCGCATAGACGAGGGCGCAGCGGGTCAAGTCCCAGAACGGGCGGTAGTGAGCGCCACCACTGCTGGTCGTGACCAGGCGGGAATACTCGATCTGCTTGTCGCGCCAGAGCTGGCTCAGTGCCGTGCCATGGCCGGGGTAGAGCTGCTCGGCCAGCAGCCCGACGCTGTAGACGTCGAACAAGGTGCCATAGGCGTCGAACAGGATAGCTTTGGGTTTTTCCATGGCCCTACTGTATTCGAACCTTTTTCAATGATCTTACAAACGGCTTGTAGGATCATTGACCTCCAATTGATGTGCAGATACGTGACCAAATGAATGCGAATGACGCGTTTCGGTCGTGCCACCCGACCCATGCTGTTCGGCGCCGTCCGCCAGGTTTACGAGCCAGCCGGTACCTGCCGGTGGCCGGACCGGAACCGGTCAGGCGCGTAGGGCTGCATCGCCACGCCTGGCGAATCGCCGCTGGCCAGCGCTGCCACGATGCGGCCCGTGTGTGGCGCCCCGGTGAGGCCCAGGTGGCCGTGGCCGGCCGCGATAAAGATGTTGCGCTGCGCCGGTAGTGCACCGATGGCCGGCAGGCTGTCCGGCATGCCGGGGCGCGGCCCCATCCACCGGCTTGCCTGGTCCAGCCTGGCATCGGGGAACATCCGCTGCAGCTGCTTGTGCAGGGTCGCAGCACGCCGCCACGATGGCGGGTCGTCGGCCAGGCCGAGTTCCTCGGTGCCTGCGATGCGAAGGCCCATCTCCATCTGGGTCACGGCAAAGTGCAGTTCCATTTCGCTGACCACATGGTGCAGGTTGATGCCCGGATCCGCGTAGGTCATGTGGTAACCGCGCTCGGCGATCAATGCAAGCGGCAGGCCCAGGGGTTCGACCAGGGCGCGCGACCAGGCGCCCGCCGCCACCACGACCGTGTCCGCCTGCAGCAGCCCCGTGGAGGTGTGCACAGCGACGCCAGCACCGTGCGGGAGTAGCTGCGACACGTCGGCCCGCACGATCTGCCCGCCGTCCCGCGCAAACAGGCTGGCATACGCCTGGGTCAGCCGCAGCGGGTTTGTGGTGTAACCCATGGGGCCCATGCGAACGCCACGTGTATAGGCGCTTGACAAGGCGGGCTCGGCGGCGCGCAGCGCGGCGCCTTCCAGCACCTCGATCCGGGCACCGTGTTCGCGCCGCAGCCGCCATGCCAGGGCGCCATGCACATCGATCGCGCCGGCGTCACGTTGCACATAGAGCCCTGGTGTGTCGCGCACTAATTCCGGCACGCCGGCTTCGGCTGCGAGTGCGCGGTGCAATTGCACCGAATTGCCATACAAGGCCTTCATCGCATGGGCCGTCAATGGCACCTGCTGGGGCGTGGCGGCGCGGCGAAACAGCCGCAGCCAGGGCCATAACTGCGGTAACGAGGACCAACGCAACACCAGCGGGCTGTCCGGGTCGAGCAACATGCGCGGCAGTTGCCGTTCGAACCCGGGCAGGCCGACCGGCACGACAGCCGAGGCGGCCAGGATACCGGCATTGCCGAACGAGCAAGCCATGCCTGGCTCCAGCCGGTCCACCAGTGTCGCGGCCCAGCCGCGCCGCTGCAGCGCCAGTCCGACGCAGATGCCGACGATGCCAGCGCCCACGACGATCGCGTGGCCGCGCTCACGACCGGCATGCGCGGGTTCCATCAGTCCTTTTTCGGATTTCCGATGAACTGCGTGAACACCACCAGCAGCGTCGTGATCGCAACGATGATGGTCGAAATAGCCGCGATCGTCGGATCGACCTGGTCGCGCAACGCATTGAACATGTTGCGCGTCAGCGTCGAATTGTCGCCACCCGACACAAACAAGGACACGATGATTTCGTCGAACGACGTCAGGAAAGCCAGCACCGCCCCGGTGATGACCGAGAACCGGATCTGCGGCAGCGTCACCTGCAGGAAGGCCTGAATCGGCGAGGCCCCCAGGCTGCGCGCCACCCGCGCCTGGTCCATGTCGAACGAGCGCAGGGCCGATCCCACCACCAGCATGACGACCGGGATGGCGAGCATGCTGTGCGCCAGCACAAGCCCCAGCAAGGTATTGACCAGCTTGAGCTTGACGTAGGAATAAAAGACACCGATGCCGATCAGGATCACCGGCACCACCATCGGCGCGAGCAACAGCATCGTGAGCAGGTTGGCATGGCGCAGCCGCGAGGCGTGTAGTCCGTAGGCCGCCATGGTGGCCAGCGGGGTCGATATCAGCGCGGTCAGGAACGCAGCCTTGAGCGACGTGCTGGTGGCCTGCATCCAGGCGGTGGAGTCGAAGTAACTCTGGTACCAGCGCAAAGACCATTGCCGTGGCGGGAACTCCAGATACTGCGAGCCCGAGAACGACATCGGGATCACCAAGAGCGTGGGCAGCATCAGCAACAGCAAAACCGTGGTGGCCAGTGCATACAGCCACAACCGGGCGCCGTGGGTGATCTGGGTATCGGTGGCCGCACGCCTGAACCAGCTCGTTCTGGCAGCGGCTTGCGCAATGGGGATTTCACCCTCGGAGCGGCCTGGCGTTGTCATACCCGCTCGCGCCCGCCCAGTACGCCATCGAGCCGTACCAGCCGGGCCGCAGCCAGGATGATCAGTGCGGTGACCACCAGCAGCACCACGCCCAGCGCGCTGGCGGCGCCCCAATTGAAGAAGATCTCGATATCGTTGGCGATGCGGCTTGACACCATGATGACCTTGCCGCCACCCAGCACGGCCGGCGTGATGTAAAAGCCCAGGCACAGGATGAAGACGATCAGCGCGCCGGTCAGCAGCCCCGGCATCGCCAGGGGAACGAACACCGTCCAGAAGCTGCGCAGCGGGCTGGCGCCCAGGTTGGCCGCTGCGCGCAGGTAATTGCGGTCGATCGAACGCATCGCCGAATACAGCGGCAACACCATGAATGGCAACATCACGTGCACGGTGCCGATCAGTGTGCCCGTGAGGTTGTGCACCAGCGCCAGCGGCTCGTCCCACAGGCCCAGTTCGATGCCCCAGTTGTTGATCAGCCCGCGGCGCTGCAGCAGCACCAGCCAGGCGTAGGTGCGCACCAGCAGCGATGTCCACAGCGGCAGCAGCACGGCGATCATGCACAGGTTGGCGGCGCGTTTCGGAATTTCGGACAGGAAATAGGCCAGCGGATAACCAAGCGCGATGCAGATGGCGGTGCTCAGGAAACTGACCTGGAAGGTCGTCCAGAAGGTGCGGGCGTAAGACGGTTGCTCCCACATGCGCTGGTAATGCTCCAGGCTGAACGTACCCTGGTCGGACAACAGCGACAGGTAAAACAGCCAACCCACCGGCAACAGCATGGTGACCAGGATCAGCAGCAAGGCCGGTGCCACCAGCGCGAGTAGCCCCAGCCGCTCGAACAAGTCGGTGCGACGCAATGCCTGCACGTTGGGCAATGCGTCTTCGGCGCCGGATTCGCGCTGCGCGCCCTGGGTTGGCCCGCGCGCGTGACCCAGCGGGTTCACGCGGCGGGCTCCATCGCCAGCAACACCGTGTCCTCGACATTCACGGCCAGGCGCAGTAGCGCTCCCGGCGCCGGCCCAGCGGCCGAGGCGCCGCGTACGCTGAGCGCCGTGCCGTCGCCCAGTACCACCTGGAACAGGGAGCTATCGCCCTGGTACACGGTGGCCACCAGAGTGGCGTCGATGCAATTGCTGGCATCGCCGGCCGCCTCCCCTGCGCCGAGCATGCGCAGGCGCTCCGGGCGCAGCATCAGCAGTCGCTGGCCGTCCGCCGGCGGCGGCGTGGCGGTGCGCAGCGTCTGCTCGCCCAGGCGAACGCGGCCCTGTGCCACCGTCACCGGCAGGAAGGTGGATTCGCCGATGAATTCGGCGACAAAACGGTTCTTCGGCCGCTCGTAGATCGCGCGCGGCGTATCGAGCTGCATGATGCGCCCCGAGTTGATCACGGCAATGCGGTCCGACATCGTCAATGCCTCGCGCTGGTCGTGCGTGACATACACCGTGGTCATGCCAAGCTTGTCGTGCAACTGGCGCAGTTCGATCTGCATGTGTTCGCGCAGTTGCTTGTCGAGCGCCGACAAAGGTTCGTCCATCAGCATGATGCGTGGTTCGAACACGATAGCGCGCGCCAGCGCCACGCGCTGGCGCTGGCCGCCGGAGAGCTGCTCGACACCACGGCCGCCGTAACCGCCCAGCCGCACCATCTCCAGGGCGCGCTCGGCGCGCTGCGCGATTTCCGCCGGTTTGACACGGCGCAGCTTGAGCGGGAACCCGACGTTGTCGGCCACGCTCATGTGGGGAAACAGCGCGTAGTTCTGGAACACCATGCCAACGTCACGCTTGTGCGGCGGCACGCAGACCATCTCGGCGTCACCGAACTTCAGGCTGCCGCCGTCTGGCCGGGTGAAACCGGCCAGCACGGTGAGCAAGGTGGTCTTGCCGGAGCCCGACGGCCCGAGCAGAGTCATGAACTCGCCACTGCGGATCTCCAGATCCACATGGTCCAACGCGAAAACCTTGCCGTATCGCTTGGTGATCTGCGAAACGCTGATCGGCAGTGACGCGTTGCTCACAGCGGCGGTTCCGGCGCCAGCTTATTCGGTCAACATGTTCTGGTACAGCTCGGACGCACGGGCCTCGTTCTTGATGTACCAGTTCAGGTCGATACCTAGCTGCTTGGCTGCATTGTCAGGATGCGAGGGCAGTGTCTTGGCAAAAGCCGCGCTGATAGCATTGCCTTCGTAGGCCTTCTTGTTGGTCGGGCCGTAGGTGATGTACTTGGTGAACTCGGCCTGGTACTGCGGCTTGCTGATCTCGTTGAGGAATTTCATCGCCAGCGCCTTGTTCGGCGCACCCTTGGGAATGCCGAAGCAGTCGTAGTCGAGCAGCGCCTGGTTGAAGGTGTAGGCCACTTTCGCGCCGTCCTTCGCAGCCACGTCGAAGCGGCCGTTCCAACCCGTGATCATGTCGACTTCGCCGTCCTTCATGAGTTGCGCGTGTTGCGCGCCAGAGGACCAGAACACCGCGATATGCGGCTTGAGTTCCTTGATCTTCTTGATGGCGCGCTCGATACCGCCGGGGGCAGACAACACCTCGTACACCTTGTTCGGGGGCACGCCGTCGGCCATCAATGCGGGCTCCAGCGCACCGGCGACCCCCTTGCGGTAGGAGCGCTTGCCTGGAAACTTCTTCACGTCCCAGAAGTCGGCCCAGTTTTGCGGGCCCTTGTCCCCGTACGTCTTGGTGTTCCAGGCCATCACCGTCGAAAACACGTCACCGCCAACACAGTGTTCCTGTGTGAAACCCGGCAAAAAACTCGACACATCGATCGTCTTGTAGTCCAGCGACTCCAGCAGACCTTCCGAGCCGGCGCGTGCCGCGCTGCCCGATCCGCTGGCCACGATGTCCCATGTCACGGCACCGGCCTTGACCTTGAGGCGCAGATCGGCGATGCCGGTATAGGTTTCTTCCTTGATCGTGATCCCAAGCGCCTTGGCGGCAGGCTGGAACAATGCCTTGCTCTGGCCATCCTGATAGGAACCACCAAAGGACACGATAGTGAGTTGGGCGGCGGCGTGACCCGCGTAACCGGTCGCGAGAACCAGGGACAGCAGGCTTGCGGCCCGGCCCCAAAAGCGCTTGTTGATCATGAAAAACTCCAGTAGGTGGCAGATGCGGCCCGTATGAGCGGGCCTTGATCGGGTTGTCTTCCCAAGTGCACTTTAGGAACCAGTTGGTCGCAGTAGTAGGGCCATTCTCGAATCATCACCATACCATTCGCGACGGTTGCGCGGCTAGCCGATTCGCGCTGCAACCGCCTTGAGCTTGCAATAACTTCGCAATGCCTCCAGGCCCTTCTCGCGGCCGAAGCCGGACATCTTGTTGCCGCCAAACGGTACCGAGATACCACCGGCAAAATACTCGTTGATGAAGACCTGGCCCGCATCGATGTCACGCGCGAGCCGGTGCGCGGCATCGAAGTCGCGTGTGAATATCCCGGCCACCAGGCCAAAACGCGTGCCGTTGGCCAGTGCCAGCGCCTCCTCGGGCTCGTCGAACACCTGCACGCACAGCACCGGCCCGAAGATCTCCTCCTGCACCACTTCGTCGGACGGCCGCAGCCCATCGAGCACGGTGGGCTCGTAAAACCAACCCTGCCCGCTGTGCGGGTCGTGCGCCATCTTGCCGCCGCACAGGACCTCGGCGCCGTGCTGGCGCGCCCGCTCGACGTAACCTGCGATCTTGCGCAGGTGGGCGTCGGAACTGACCGGGCCCAGGTCGGGATTGCGCAGGCCATGGCCCAGTGTCATGGCGCGGGCCCGCTCGACCAGGCGTTGCACGAATTCGGCGTGGATGCTGCGCGCGATGACCAGGCGCGACCCAGCGGAGCAGATCTGCCCTGCGTTCTCGAAAATGGCGCCCAACACACCTTCGACGGCAGCGGGAAGGTCGCAGTCGGCCAGCACCACCACCGGCGACTTGCCGCCGAGTTCCAGCAACAGGCGGGTCACGTTGGGCGCGGCGGCCTGCATCACGTTGACGCCGGTGGCGGCCGATCCGGTGAAACTGACATGGTCAACGCCGGGATGGCGCACCAGCGCGGCGCCGGCCTGCGCACCGGTTCCGGTGACCACGTTGCAGACACCCGCCGGCACGCCGGCCTGCAGACAGAGTTCGCCCAGCATCAGCGCTGTGAGGGGCGTCTGCTCGGCCGGCTTGGCCACGACGGTGCAGCCTGCGGCCAGCGCCGGAGCGATACCGCGTGCCGCGGTCGACAGCGGGTAGTTCCAGGGGATGATGTGCGCCGTCACGCCGACCGGTTCGTTGAGCGTGTACGCCAGGTATTGCGGACCCAGCGGGATGCTGCTGCCCTCGTGCTTGTCACAGGCGCCAGCGTAGTATTCGAAGCAGTTCGCCGCGCCGGCGATGTCACCCTGCGCTTCGACCAGGCGCTTGCCCGAGTCCAGGCATTCGACGACCGCCAGGCGGTCGGCGTTTACACGGATCAGTTGCGCCACCCGCTGCAGTACGCGGCCCCGCAGGGCCGGCGCCATGCCACGCCAGGGCCCGCGCAAGGCCGTCGCGGCGGCGACCACGGCGCGGTCGACGTCCTCGGCGCCGCCAGCTGCAAACGTCGCGAAAACACGTCCGTTGCCCGGGTCGATGGTCTCCATCCGTTCGCCGCGCACCGATGCACAGCTGGCGCCGGCGATCAGATGGCCATCGGGCAAGCCGGCCAGCGTTCCGGTCGTTTGTGCCTCGTGGACCAGCGCGCTCAGATCGCCGCTATGTGTCATGGTGGTCACTGCTGTACCTCCGTCCTCCGTCCTGCGTACTGCGGGGCTGAGCGCCTTGGGGGCGGCCCGGCGGCGCTCACTGGACTACCC
>CAZADK010000008.1:0-10215 GCA_964483855.1 uncultured Rhodoferax sp. | reverse complement strand
CTCCGTCCTGCGGACTGCGGGGCTGAGCGCCTTGGGGGCGGCCCGGCGGCGCTCACTGGACTACCCCTCCGTCCTGCGGACTGCGGGGCTGAGCGCCTTGGGGGCGGCCCGGCGGCGCTCATGGACGCTCGCTCATCTGGTAAAGCGCATGCTCGAGCCACTGCGGATTGATGTCCACGCCCCAGCCGGGGCCGTCGGGCAGATGGACCCGCCCGCCTTGCACCTGGTAGGGCGAATTGACGAACAGGCCCTCTTGCCAGGGGTAGTAGTCGGGACCCTCGATCGACAGTTCCAGGTACTTGCCGGCGTTGGGAATGGCACACAGCAGGTGCATCGTGAACAGCGTGACCATCGACAGATTGGCGCTGTGCGGCGTGCACGGCAAACCGGCCGCGTGCGCCATCGCAGCGACCCGCAGGGTACGTGCCATCCCGCCCAGGTAACACACGTCGGGCTGCACGATGTCGACCGCGCCCATGGCGATCATGTGTTTCCACATCGGCAGATAACAGTCCTGTTCGCCGCCAGTGACATCGAGTTCGAGCGCCTGGCGCACTTCGCGCGTCTGCTCCAGTTCCCAGTAGGGACACGGCTCCTCGAAATGGCAGACGCCGTTGTCCTGCAGCATCTTGCCCACTGCGATCGCCCGGCGCGGCGAATAACAGCTATTGGCATCGACCAGCAGCTCCACCGAGTCGCCCAATACACGCCTGACCGTCGGTACGATCTGCTCGGTACGTTCTGGCCATTCATCCGCATCGTGGCCGAACTCGGAGCCGACGCGGAATTTGAAGGCGTCGAATCCGAACTGGTCACGCAGCGCCAGCAACCGCGCTGCTTCGTCGTCGGGCGTGATGTCGCGCTTCATCGACGACGCATACGCACGGATCGGTCGCGCCGTGCCGCCCAGCAGTTCGGCCACGCGTTTGCCCTCGCGCTTGCCACGCAGGTCCCACAGCGCCGTATCGAGGCCGCACATCGCGCGATACAGGTAAGAGGACGGAAACTTGTGTTCGCGCTCGCCGATACGATCCATCAAGGCGCCGATGTCCGTGTCGTCCTGGCCCAGCGACCACGGCGCGACCTGCCGATGCAGCACCTGCACGGTGATGTCGGCGTTGTATGTCGATACCTGTCCCCAGCCTTGCGCGCCGTCCTCGGCGGTGACACGCACAAAACCGACGAACGCATTGCAAAAGGTCTCGATGCGGTGGATCTTCATGGTTCGGGTGCAAGATGCTGCAGTCGCTGGTGTGGTTTCCATGATCGCGTCAAAATGGTCTGCAATACAGGTCCATTTTGAACAATGGTAGATACCATTGTTCGGCCAGATGCAGGGAGAATCCATGGTGAAGCGTGCGGGTGGGTCACTTTTGTTGTCGATCAAGATCGACCGGACATCGCACCAGCCGGTGAGTACACAGTTGTGCGTGGCGCTGCGCGAGATGATCCTCGAGGGTGCCTTTCGTGCCGGCGAGCGGCTGCCGGCCAGCCGCACGTTGTCGCGTGAACTGGGTTTGTCGCGCACCACGATCATCGAGGTATTCGATCGCCTGGTGGCCGAAGGCCTGGTGGAGTCGCGCACGGGCGCGGGCACGTTTGTCAGCCAGGTGCTGGGCGCGAGCCGTCCCCGGCCGCCCCAGCCCGATGTGGATTCGGTGGTGCGTGTCGCTCCGAAGTTGTCGCGGTTGATGGCGCAGGCGGTGAGTCGCTTTGGCGACCGCCAGCGGTTGCCGCACCTGCCGCGCGCCTTCACGACGGCGTTGCCGGCCTTCGACGTGTTCCCGATGGCGCAGTGGGCCCGTTTGTCCGCCAAGTACCTGCGCGGCAGCCGAGAAGACATCATGGGTTATGGCGACCCGTACGGCTCACCGTCATTGCGCCGGGCCTTGGCGGCCCACCTGCGTGCCAACCGCGGCATCAGCTGTGACCCGGAGCAGTTGTTCATTGTCGGCGGTGCGCAGCAGGCTTTCCACCTGATCGGCTCGACGCTGCTCAACCCGGGCGAGAAGGTTTGGTTCGAGAATCCGGGCGCTATCGGAGCACGCAACAGCCTGATCGCCTGCGGCGCGGAGCTGGTGCCGGTGCCGGTCGATAAGGAGGGGCTGCGGGTCGATGCCGCCATGCGCCTGAGTCCGCAATTCCGGCTCGCGTTCGTCACCCCGTCGCACCAGCAGCCGTTGGGTTGTGTGATGAGCCTGGAACGGCGCTTTGCGTTGTTGCATGCGGCCGAGCAGGCCGGCGCCTGGGTGATCGAGGACGACTACGATGGCGAGTTCTTCTTCGCAGGCCGGCCACCGCCAACGCTCAAGAGCGTGGACACCACCGGTCTGGTGATCTATGTCGGCACGTTCAGCAAGTCGCTGTTCCCGGCCTTGCGCCTGGGTTACCTGCTGGCGCCGCCAGCCCTGGTCGATACCTTCCGGGCCATCATGAGCAAGTACCTGCAGGGCGTGCCGTCGCAGACGCAGGGTGTGGTTGCCGAATTCATCAACGAGGGGCACTTCTCGGCCCATGTACGGCGCATGCGCCATGTCTACCTGGAGCGGCACGAAGCGCTGGTCGCGGCGTCGCAACGGCACCTGGCGGGTTTGCTGGACATCGTGCCGACCCACAGCGGCTTGCACACCATCGGGCACCTTCCGCCCAGCATCTCGGAGGTGGCTGTCGCCCGCGACGCCGACCAGCTCCAGGTGACGGCATCACCCATCGGACGGTTCGCGGTGTCTCCGGTCGACATCAATGGCCTGGTGCTGGGATTCGGCGGTGTGTCACCCCGGCTGATCGACGCGGGCGCGCGGGTACTGGCCCAAGTGCTGGAGGCCCGGATGGCTCCTGCGGTTGCGCGCAGGTCCCGGGACCGTGCCGCAGTGGTTTGACAATTGATCCAAAGCGGACCTGTGCGCCGGCCCATGGCCTGTGAGAAGCTCCGGTTCGTCGTGGTCTTGGGTTGGTTGTGACGGAGTTCGATTACATCGTGGTGGGCGCCGGTTCCGCGGGCTGTGTACTGGCGAACCGGCTCACGGCATCGGGCCGTCATACCGTATTGCTGCTGGAGGCCGGTGGCAGCGACAAGCGTTTCTGGCTGCGCACGCCCATCGGTTACGGCATGTCGTTCTACAACCCGCGTGTCAACTGGATGTACCGCACCGAGCCCGATCCGGCGCTGGCCGATCGCCAGGGTTATTGGCCGCGCGGCAAGGTGCTGGGCGGATCGAGCAGTATCAATGCCATGGTGTTCGTGCGTGGCCAGCCGCACGACTTTGACGACTGGGCTGCGGCGGGTAATCCGGGCTGGGCCTGGGCCGATGTGTTGCCATACTTTCGCAAACTGGAAGACAGCGACCATGGCCCCAATGCCATGCGCGGCGCTGGCGGACCGGTGCATGTCAGTGACGTTTCGGCCGACGTCCATTCGTTGTGCGAAAACTACCTGCGTGCCGGCGAGCAACTCGGCCTGGCGCGCAACCCCGACATCAACGGAGCGTCGAACGAGGGTGTCGCGGTCAACCAGATCACCACCCGCAATGGCCTGCGCGAATCAGCCAGCACCGCCTATCTGCGCCCGGCGCAGCGGCGCGCCAACCTGCAATTGCAGACCGGTGCCCATGTCACCCGGGTCCTGTTCGATGGCCGGCGCGCCAGCGGTGTGGCTTATCTGCGGCACGGCGTACCGATGCAATGTCGGGCCCGCCGTGAGGTGATCCTGGCCGGTGGTGCCATCAATTCGCCGCAGATCCTGCAACTGTCCGGCGTAGGCCCCGCCGCGGCGCTGCAGGCGCTGGGGATTGAGCTGGTTGCGGATAGTCCGGCCGTCGGCTCCCACCTGCAGGACCACCTGTGTATCGACCACGTCTATCGGTCGCGCGTGCCGACGCTGAACGCCCAGCTCGGAACCTGGAGTGGCAAGTTGTGGGCCGGCATTCGATACCTGGCGCAGCGCCGCGGCCCGCTGGCGCTCAGCATCAACCAGGGTGGCGGATTCTTCCGCTCGCGTGCCGACCTGGCGTATCCCAACATGCAGTTGTACTTCTCGCCCTTGAGCTACATGCGTGCCGTCCCCGGGCGGCGCGCGCTGACAGCGCCGGACCGCTTTGCCGGTTTCGCATTGAGTGCACAACCCTGCCGCCCGACCAGCCGTGGCCAGATCGCGCTGCGCAGCCCCGACCCCATGCTCGCGCCGCGGATCGTTCCCAATTCGCTGGCCACGCAGCACGATCGCGACG
Organism: uncultured Rhodoferax sp.; assembly: GCA_964483855.1. Taxonomy (GTDB): domain Bacteria; phylum Pseudomonadota; class Gammaproteobacteria; order Burkholderiales; family Burkholderiaceae_C; genus CAISIP01. Next base: position 5,989 of record CAZADK010000008.1, on the reverse strand, counting down.
AGATGTGCGCGGCAAGCCGGTTCCTGCGTACTTTGGCGGGCGCGCCAGCACTGCGTGATGTGATCGCGCATGAAATATTGCCGGGGCCACAGGTTCAGAGCGAGCAGGACCTGATGGACGATATCGCGCTGCGCGCATCGACGGTATTTCACCCGGTGAGTACCTGCCGCATGGGGCCCGACCCGCACCAGGCGGTCGTCGATGCCGAACTCCGTGTGCATGGCGTGCAGGGCCTGCGCGTCATCGACGCGTCGGTGTTTCCCTCGCTGACGTCGGGCAATACGAATGCCCCTACCCTGATGCTGGCCGAAAAGGGCGCCGACCTGGTGCTTGGCGCAGCAACCCACTGATACCGACATGAACGACTCCGAATTGATGCAGGCATGCACGCTGGCCCCGTATTGGTGGGATGACGCGCCCCGGCCCCGCCTGCCGCAGGCCGTATTGCCGCCGACGGTCGATGTCGCCGTGGTCGGGGCCGGTTATACCGGGCTGCATGCGGCGTTGCAGACCGCGCGCGGCGGTCGTTCCACGCTGGTGTTCGACGCCGAGGATGCCGGCTGGGGTTGCAGCAGCCGCAACGGCGGACAGATCTCCACCAGTATCAAGCCCAGCTTCGACCAGTTGGCTCGCCGCCACGGCAAGCAGCGTGCCTTCGACATTCTGCGCGAGGGTCAGCGCTCGCTGGCGTGGATCGGCGAGTTCATCCGCTGCGAGCAGATCGACTGCGACTTCGGCCAGGTCGGCCGGTTCCATGCCGCGCACAATGCGGCGCAGTACACGGCCCTGGCTGCCAGACTGGCGGCACAACCCAAGGGCCTGGAGGTCGATGCATTCCTGGTGCCGCGGGCGCAGCAGCGCCAGGAACTGGGCTCGGACCTGTACTGGGGCGGTGTGGTCTATCAGCAGCACTGCTCGGTCCATCCCGCGCGTTACCACCAGGGCCTGCTCGAACGGGTGCTGGCGGCCGGCGCCCAGGTGGCGGCACGGTGCGGGGTTCAGGGGGTGACGCGCGATGGCTCGTCGTTCCTGCTCAGTACCGCGCAAGGGCAGGTACGGGCGCGCGATGTCGTGATTGCGACCAACGGCTACACCGGCAGCCTCACGCCCTGGCTGCAGCGCCGCGTCATCCCGATCGGCAGCTACATGATCGCGACCGAACCGCTGCCCGAAGGCCTGATGGACCGCCTGTTTCCGACCAACCGGATCGTCAGCGACACCCGCAAGGTGGTGTACTACTACCGTCCGTCGCCCGACCGCCGCCGTATCCTGTTTGGCGGGCGCGTGTCGCACCAGGAGACCGATCCCCGGGTCAGCGGGCCCAAGCTGCATGCGGCGCTGGTGCGGCTTTTTCCGGAACTGCGCAACACAGGCATCAGCCATTCCTGGTGCGGCTTCGTCGCCTACACTTTTGACGAACTGATGCACCTGGGCAAACACGAGGGCATGTATTACGCCATGGGGTATTGCGGTGCCGGCGTCGGAACCTCCAGCTATTTCGGCATGCGTCTGGGGCAGCAGGTGCTCGGATTGCCGCAGGGCCACACGGCGCTGGACGGGCTCGCATTCCAGACCCGGCCCTTGTACAGCGGCAATCCCTGGTTCCTGGCGCCGTCGGTGGCGTATTACCGCGTGCGCGACAACTTGCCGGTGTGAATTCCGGCGGATCGTTGTCCTGGGGTTCGGCCGGGCGAGCCGGTCGCACAGCCGCATCTGCGAAGGCAAGGGATCGGGTCGCGGCAGCAACCGGTCCCCGAGTGCGGGCGTGAAGGCCATGGCCTGAAAATCGGCTGCTCCTTACCGGGTCCGGGCGCTCCGATGGAAAAGCCCGGCAGCACTGTCGCCGGGCGCACAATGCGGGGGTCTCGGCCGGTTTGGCCCAATTAGTGCACAGGCATCGACGCGCCGTCAGGCAGCGGATACCGGGTTTCGTGTACAAACTGATCAACAGGGTATTGGCGAACGGTGAAGCTGTCGCATCCGCGATGACCGGGCCGGTCGCGATTTTGCGTTATTGATGTCCGATCATTCCATTCATTCACTGGATGCCGCCACGCGGTCCACGGTGCTGCGCCATGTCGCGGCCATGATGGCCCGTGTCCAGTCCTATTTTGCGCAGCACCAAGAGGACCACCTCAAGCGGCTGCGCGGCCATTTTTTCGAACAGGTCGACAACCGCCCCCACACCACCCAGGCGCAGAACCTGCGCACCGCGGGAGTCATGCTCGACAAGCAGGCTGCCATCTTCAACCGCGCATTCCAGGCGGCATTGCGCGAGTCCATCGAAGACGAGGTCGAGGCGGTGATGCCGGGCTCGCTGCGGGTATTGCGTCCGGCGGCGGAGGCTGACGAGCTTTCCGGCCCCAGCAGCATGGCCTTGCTGGACGTGGACGAGATCGAGCGCCACCTGTTGGTGGATCGGGTCGCCCAGCGCTTCAACAGCCGGTATGAAACACCGCTCAAGGCGCTGACCGTGAGCTTGGGCGCGTTGTTGCGTCAGGATGAGTTTGCGCTGTCCGACAACCCGTTCCGTCCGGCCAGCCTGATCAGGGCCTTCCTGATCGCCTGGCACAACAGCGCCTTCGATCCTGCGGCTGCGGAAGACTTCGTCTCGGTGCTCGAGCCCCAGTGCAGCATCGACTGGGAGCCGCTGTATACGGACTTGACCGCGATGCTGGTGCGGGCGGGGTATTCCGCCAAGCAGGTGCACCGCATCAAGCGCACCGCAGCCGGCGGTGGTGGCGATTCAGCGTCGGCGCCGCTGATGGCCGACTCCGGCATGCAATCGGGCCACGGGTCCGGCTTCGCCGGCCTGCAGCCGCAGCCCGGTGGCTCCGGTGTCGGCGATCCAGGTGCCGGCCCCCGACCCCAGGGGGGCGAAGGAATGGGCATGCAGGACATGGCCCGTTCCATCGCACAGCGGGCGCGCCAATTCCTGCAGAAGCTCGGTTTCGGCGCTGCGGCAGGTGGTTCCGGTGGCGCGGACGGCGGTGCAGCGGGTGACGGGCCTGCTGCATCCGCGGGCGGTTTCGCGGGTGCCGGTACGCAAGGGCCAGCCGACCCGGAACTGATGGGTTTTCTGGGCGGCTTGCAGGCCGGCACCGGAACTTCGCAGTTTCCGGAGTGGGCACGAGGGCAGGACATCGAGGGCCAGAACGTGTTGCGCCAGATGCGCGAGCGCCAGGAGGTGCAGCGCGCCACCGAAATCGATCGCGGCACCGTCGATGCGCTGGCCGAGGTGTTCGACTATGTGTTCGCCGACAAGTCGATCCCGCTGCAACTCAAGTTCGTCATCGGGCGGCTGCAGATCCCGGTGCTCAAGGCGGCCCTGATCGACCGCGACTTTTTTCTTTCGGGTGAACATCCTGCCCGCCAACTGGTCGATGCGCTCGCTGCCGCAGCCGTCGGATGGGTGCCCGAGTCGGGCGAGACCGATCCGCTATACCGGCAGATCGATGGCACCGTGCGGCGTGTGCTGGCCGAGTTCGATGCCGACCTGGGGCTGTTCCGCAGTCTGCTGGCCGAACTCGCCGCCTTCATGCAGGCCAACCAGCTGCAGGCCGAGGTCCGGATCAAGCCGGCAGCCAGCGAAGAGCAGTCAAAGGAGGCAAGGGAGGCCGCATTGATCCACGCCGACGGTGTCGTGCACCGGTGCATCCACGCCTTGCCGATCGACGAACCGCTGCCGCCATTTTTGTTGCCCTTCCTGACGGTGCAGTGGCGCGAGTCGTTGGCCCAGGCGTGGCTGCAAGTCGACGCCGAACCCGCGCGCTGGGACCTTGCAGTCAAGACCATGGACGACGTGATCTGGTCCACGCGGCCGCGGTTCCAGCCCCAGGAGCGCGGCCGGCTGATGGCCTTGTTGCCCGACCTGGTGCCGCGGCTCGATGCCAGCCTGGACGCGATCGGCTGGAGGGGTGCGGCGCGCGATGAGTTCACCCAGCGGCTGATCGCCAGCCACATGAAGGCGATCCGGGTGCCCAAGCTCGGTCCGGTGCCGGCGGACCCCGGCCCGGGCGAACTCGAGACCCAGGTCGGACGCGAGGCGATCCAGGCGCTGGACCAGCGCCTGGCGCCGCGGCCGCAGAACGCGCCCGACGCGTTCGACGCCATCGCCCAGGGGCTCGAGCGTGGCATGTGGTTCGATTTCGAGCACGACGCGGACCGGCTGCGCCGTTACCGGCTGGGCTGGATCAGCCCCCAGCGCAGCCGCATGTTGTTCACCAACCGCGACGGTTTCGAGGCGTTCGTACGTTCGCAGAAGGAAGTGGCCGCGTTGTTGCGTGAAGACCGGCTGACCATCATCGACCAGCAGCCGATCGTGGCGCGGGCGCTGGACCGGATCATGGCGCAGGAAGAGTCCGATGCGTCCGGGCAGGGCCGGTCGTCGGCGATGGACCTGCAGCTGAGCTGACCGCAGGCGGCTTCGCTGCGTTGCGGCCAATGCCGACGCGTGTGTCAGCGACCGTATCTGGCCGCGGAAGGCGGCGCCAACCGATCCGGACCGATATGCCTAGAATTTGTCATGGCCCACACCCCTTTGACTGATGCTGCGCATGCCCATCCCTGTCCCAATCTGGCCGAGGCGGTCGCAGCATGAAAGACCCGGCCACTGTGGATCGGGACGCGGTGCACGCACCACCACCGGCACACCAGCCCCTGACCGGCCTGCGCGTGGTCGAGTTCAGCCACATGGTGATGGGGCCGACCTGCGGCATGGTGCTCGCCGACATGGGCGCCGAGGTGATCAAGGTCGAGCCCATCGACGGCGACCGCACGCGCCACCTGCTGGGCGCTGGCGCGGGATTCTTCCCGATGTTCAACCGTAACAAGAAGAGCATCGCGATTGACCTGCACCAGCCCGCCGGTGCGGCGGTCGCGCGCAAGCTGGCGGCCAGTGCCGATGTGGTGGCCGAGAACTTCAAGCCCGGCACGATGCGCAAGTATGGGCTGGACTATGCGAGCCTGTCGGCTGCCGATGAACGCATCATCTACATCAGTCTCAAGGGTTTCCTGCCCGGGCCCTACGAAAACCGCACCGCGCTGGACGAAGTGGTGCAGATGATGGGTGGCCTGGCCTACATGACCGGCCGTCCCGGCGACCCGCTGCGCGCGGGCACCAGCGTCAACGACATCATGGGCGGCATGTTCGGCGCCATCGGCGCGCTCGGTGCGTTGATCCAGCGCGGCATCAGCGGCAAGGGCCAGCAGGTGCAGAGCGCGCTGTTCGAGAACAACGTGTTCCTGGTTGGCCAGCACATGCTGCAATACGCGATCACCGGCACGCCGGCCGCACCCATGCCCGACCGTATCTCGGCCTGGGCGGTCTACGACGTGTTCACGGTCAAGGACGGCGGGCAGATTTTCCTGGCCGCGGTCAGCGACGCGCAGTGGAACACTTTCTGTACCGCGTTCGGTTTCGACGATTTGCTGGCCGACCCGGGCCTGGCCACCAACAACCAGCGCGTGTTGGCACGCGCGACGATGATGCCGCTGTTGCGGGAACGGCTGGCGGCCTCCTGCGTGCAGGAGCTTGGTGCGCGCTTCGAGAGCCTCGGCCTGCCGTATGCACCGATCCGCAAGCCCGAGGAGCTCTACGACGACGAACATCTGCGCCAGACCGGTGGCCTGGCCGACATCGTGCTGCCCGACGGCGCGCGCGCCGGACAACGTGCCGGTACCACCTTGCTGCCGTTCACGATGCACGGCCAGCGGCTCGGCGTGCGCGCGCAGCCGCCCAGGGCGGGAGAACATTCGGACATGTTGCTGGCGCAGCTGGGTTATGGCGCCGACGAGATCGCGTCACTGCGTGCCGCGCACGCGGTGGCGTGATTTTTCCGCGCTTGAAAACGACAGGCGCCGACGACATGCCGCACAGGCTTTGTTCCTGATCGCCTCCGGCCCTCCCAAAGTCATCTCACCGCTGTCGGCGCGGTGCCCTCACCTCGGGCGCGCGGCCCGGGTCGTTCAGGCCTTCTTCTTGAGACAC
>CAZADK010000007.1:21387-22703 GCA_964483855.1 uncultured Rhodoferax sp. | reverse complement strand
CAGTCCGGCACCACGACCGAAAAGAACCTGACCGACTTTTCCAAGGCCAACAACCTGAACCTCAAGCCGGTCGTTTTCGAGAAGCCGGAAGCCGCAACCGGCGCCTATTTCTCGGGCCGATGCCTGGCTTTCACCACCGATGCCTCGGGCCTGTCCTCCGTGCGCAGCAAAGAGGCCAAGAACCCGAATGACCACGTGATTCTTCCAGAGCTGATCTCCAAGGAACCGCTGGGCCCAATGGTGCGCCGGGGTGACGACGAGTGGTTCGCGATTGTCAAGTGGGTGGTCTACGGCCTGATGGAAGCCGAAGAATACGGCATCACGCAGGCCAACGTCGACCAGTTGAAGACGACCAGCCAGGACCCGGTCGTGCAACGCCTGCTCGGCGGTGGCAACGAGGACACCGGCAAGTTGCTGGGTCTGGATAAGGACTGGTTGGCGCGCGCCGTCAAGGCTGTCGGCAACTACGGCGAGAGCTTCGAGCGCAACGTCGGCCCCAAGACACCGCTGAACCTGCCCCGCGGCTTGAACAACCTGTGGAACAAGGGCGGCCTGATGTACCCCTACCCGGCGCGGTGACCTGATACCTTGTCGTCCGATGAATGCTGCTGGTACACGTTCCGTGTTCCAGCAGCATTCTTTTTGTCCGTGCGCCGCGCCTGAAGATGGGACAGCATGAGCAACACGTCGTCGCCCAAGAAAACAGCCTGGTCCTGGCGCAGCCAGGCATTTCGGGGCATCATCTACCAGTTGCTGGCCATCGGCGCCGTCGTGCTGGCGATCTGGTTCCTGGCCAGCAACACCATGCACAACATGCAGGTGCGTGGCATCCAGAGCGGCTTCGATTTTCTCGGAGATCCCGCAGGTTTCGATATCGGCGAGAGCCTGTATCCCTTCGATTCGTCCAGTCCCTACTGGAACGCCTTCCTGGTTGGCGTGCTCAACACCTTGCGGGTCGCCATTCTCGGCATCATCCTGACCACGCTGATCGGAACCCTGATCGGTGTGGGCCGCTTTTCGCGCAACGCGCTGGTCCGAGGCTTGTGTTACGGCTACGTCGAGCTGTTTCGCAATGTGCCTATCCTGCTGCAGCTGCTGATGTGGTACTTGCTGCTGACCGACGCGTTGCCCTTCGTCACCGAGGCCTTGCAGGTCGGCCACATCTTCCTGGCCAAGGGCGGACTCGTGTTCCCGAAACCGATCTGGGAGATAGGCCACCTGTTTGGTGCGCTCGGCCTGGTCGCCGGCGCGATTCTGGGCGTTGCTTACCGGCGCTGGGGCTACCGCAAGTTCGAGCAAACCGGCCAGCTGCGCAG
>CAZADK010000007.1:20098-21377 GCA_964483855.1 uncultured Rhodoferax sp. | reverse complement strand
GTTCTGGGTCCCGGTGGGTATCTTCGTCGTCGCCGGCGTGCTCGGATGGGCCGCCGCAGGCGCACCGGCAGATTTCGATTTTCCGGCCAAGGGCGACTTCTCGATCGAGGGCGGTGGCGCGCTGACGCCCGAGTTCCTGGCCGTGTTGCTGGGACTGACCCTGTACACCGCGGCCTTTGTTGCCGAGGTGGTTCGCTCCGGCATCCAGTCCGTCGCCCATGGTCAGAACGAGGCTGCAGCGGCCCTGGGCCTCAACCCTGGCCACGTGATGCGCCTGGTCACGCTGCCACAGGCGCTGCGCGTCATCATTCCGCCCTTGACCAACCAGTACCTGAACCTGACCAAGAACTCGTCGTTGGCGGTAGCCATCGGTTATCCGGACGTGGTGTCGATTGCCAACACCTCGCTGAACCAGACTGGCCGCGCCGTGGAGGCGATCGCCATCGTGATGCTGGTCTACCTGACCACCTCACTGGCGACCTCGCTGTTCATGAACTGGTACAACGCCCGCTCGGCGATCAAGGAGCGTTGACATGGCCATGAACGAGAACACGGCGCAGACCTTCCAGCCGATCGCCGCCCGCAAGGCACCCACCGCGACCGAGGGTCCGATCGCCTGGATCCGGATCAACCTGTTTGGCGACTGGACCACGGCGCTCATGACGCTGCTCGTCGGCGCAGTCCTGCTGTGGATGTTGCCCCAGGTGCTCAGCTGGGCCGTGTTCCGGGCTGCCTGGGCACCCGACTACGAAGCCTGCCGCGTCGATGGGGTCGGCGCCTGCTGGGGCGTCGTGGCCGAAAAGTACCGCATCATCGTCCTCGGGCGCTACCCGTTCGAGGAACAATGGCGACCGGTCGTCGCGACCTCGCTGTTGTTGTTCATGCTGGTGGGCAGTTGCACCCGCGCGTTCTGGAAGCTCTGGGTGTTGCCGGCCTGGGTGGCGGCGCTGGTTATCTATTTCACACTGATGTACGGCAACGTGCTGGGCTTGGAAAAGGTCGAGACCGACCGCTGGGGCGGACTGCCACTGACCATCCTGCTCGCATCGCTGTCGATGATGCTGGCTTTCCCGATCGCCATGGTGGTCGCGCTGGGCCGGCGATCGAACTTGCCAGCCATCCGCACCGTGTGTACCGTTTACGTGGAACTGGTCCGCGGCGTGCCGCTGATCTCGGTGTTATTCATGGCCTCGTTCATGTTCCCGCTGTTCATGCCGGTCGGTTTCTCGATCGACGTGCTGGTGCGCGTCATCATCGGCATCACGCTGTTCGCCGCCGC
>CAZADK010000007.1:8345-20088 GCA_964483855.1 uncultured Rhodoferax sp. | reverse complement strand
ATCCGCGGTGGATTGCAGGCGATTCCGAAAGGGCAGATCGAGGCGGCCGCCACCTTGGGCCTGTCCTATTGGCAGACCCAGCGCAAGATCGTGTTGCCACAGGCACTGGCCATGGTCGTGCCCAGCATCATGAACAACTTCATCAGCCTGTTCAAGGATACCTCGCTGGTGACCATCGTCAGCCTGTATGAACTCACCGGCGCGTTGTCGCTGGCGCTGAACTCCGACGCCAACTGGCGTCCGTTCAAAATTGAAGGTTACCTCTTCATTGCGCTGATCTATTTCGCATTCTGCTTCTCCATGTCGCGTTACAGCATCTGGGTCGAGAAGCAGGCCAACAAGGGGCGCATGCGCTGAGCGCCGCAGTTGCACAGGCCCGTTCCCGAGACCCTCCCAATCCACAGGCTCCCCATGGCAGAACCCATCATCGTCTTCGACAAGCTCAACAAATGGTATGGCAACAATTTCCACGTGCTGCGCGATATCGACCTGAGCGTGGCGCTGGGCGAGCGCATCGTCATCTGCGGCCCGTCCGGCTCCGGCAAGTCGACCTTGATCCGCTGCATCAACCGGCTCGAGGAACACCAGGAAGGCCGGCTGGTCGTCGATGGCGTCGAGTTGACCGACGACGTCAAGGCCGTCGACGACGTGCGCAAGAAGGTCGGCATGGTGTTCCAGCAGTTCAACCTGTTTCCGCACCTGACGGTGCTCGAGAACCTGACACTCTCGCCGATGTGGGTCGGCAAGATGCCCAAGAAGGAGGCCGAGGCCAAGGCCATGGCCCAGCTCGAACGGGTGCGTATCGCCGAGCAGGCGCACAAGTACCCGCTGCAACTCTCCGGCGGCCAGCAGCAACGGGTGGCGATCGCCCGCGCCTTGTGCCTGACGCCCAAGATCATGCTGTTCGACGAGCCTACTTCGGCGCTGGATCCGGAGATGATCAAGGAAGTGCTCGATGTCATGGTCGAGATGGCTGACCAGGGCATCACCATGCTGTGCGTGACGCACGAGATGGGATTTGCCAAGGCGGTCGCCAATCGGGTGATCTTCATGGACCAGGGGCAGATCGTGGAACAGAACACACCCACCGAGTTCTTCAACAACCCGCAGAACGAGCGCAGCAAGGACTTCCTGTCCAAGATCCTGGGACACTGACAGGCCCTCGGTCCCGCTACACTGCCCGAAGACAACGGGCATGCCATGGTGCCCGGCTGACCAGAGGGATCTGTAATGTCCTGGACAGCGGTGAAGACGGTGCGTGCTGGGCCCGCCGGCGGGAGGTGGGTGGCAATGGCCGCTGCCACATTGCTGCTCGCCGTGCCGGCCTTCGCGTTCGAATTGCAGGGCCACCGAGGCGCACGCGGCCTGCTGCCGGAGAACACGCTGGCCGGTTTTGAGCGGACACTCGCGATCGGCGTGACGACACTGGAGCTCGACATCGCCATCACCGCCGACGGCGTACCGGTGGTATCACACGACCCGGAACTCAACCCGGCACTGACCCGCGATGCGCAAGGGCGATGGCTCAAGGACAAGGGTCCGCTGATCCGCACGCTGACGCTGGCCCAGTTGCAGACCTACGACGTCGGGCGCCTCGATCCGTCGAGCGAATACGGGCGTCCGTTCGCGGGCCAGCAGCCGCGCGATGGGGAACGCATCCCCACGCTGGCGGCCCTGTTTGCACGCGTCAACGAACTCGGTGCAAACCAGGTGCAGTTTGCGATCGAAACCAAGATCTTCCCGAACCGGCCACACGATACGGTCGGTCCGCAGGAGTTCGTGGACGCCTTGCTGACGGTGATCCGGCAAGCCCGGATGGAACAACGTGTGCGCATCATCAGCTTCGACTGGCGCACCTTGCAACTGGTGCAGAAACTCGCACCGGCGATCGAGACCGTTTATATAACGATGGAGTTCCCGCGCTCCAACACTGTCAGGGATTCGGCCTGGACCGCCGGTATCCTCTGGCGCGACCATGCGTCGGTTGCGCACATGATCAAGGCCAGTGGCGGCCGCAACTGGTCTCCCAACTTCAACCATATCGATGCGGCAAAGGTCAAGGCTGCGCAACAGTTGGGTATCAAGGTGCTGCCCTGGACGGTGAACGAGGCGACCGACATGGACCGGCTGATCGGCTGGGGCGTAGACGGTATCATCACCGACTATCCCGACCGGCTGCGCGCCGCGATGCAGCGCGCCGGCCTCCCGCTTCCACCGCCAATCCCCCCCTGACGCCCCCAACTGCTAGTGCCGCCTCTTCTTTATCTACTCGCGGCCTGCAACCTGGTGATCGGAACCGGCGCCTTCAGCCTGGCCGGCATCCTGCAACCGGTGGCGCAATCGCTGCAAGTGAGCGTGGGCGCCGCCGGTCAGTCCATGACGGTATACGCCATGGCCAGCGCCCTGTTGGCACCGATGCTGCTGATGGGCACGGGACGCTGGCAACGCCGCTCGGCACTGCAACTGGCGCTGGTTCTGTTTGCTGGCGGACTGTTGGTGTGCGCCTGGGCACCCGACCTGCAGACCCTGCTGCTGGGTCGGGTGCTGATGGGCGTGGGCGCCGTCTTCACGCCGATCGCCGCCAGTATCGCGGTGGCCATCGTCGAGCCGGCCCTGCGCGGCAAGGCCTTGTCGGTGACGTTTCTGGGCATGAGCCTGAGTTACGTGATCGGCCTGCCGCTGGGCGCGTGGCTCGGCCTGCGCTTCGGCTGGCGCATGCCGACCCTGGCCATCGCAATCTGTGCGCTGCTGATGCTGGCCCTGGTGTCGCACCGGATGCCGCGCCATGTCGATGCGCCCGGAGCCACCTTCAACGGCCTGGGCGAGGTGCTGCGCCAGGGGGAGGTTTTGCGCAGCCTCGGCTTGACGCTGCTGTATTTCAGCGCGATCTTCACCGTATTCTCGTATTCCGGGCCGGTGCTGCAGGCGCTCAATCCGATGAGCCCGGAGATGTTGTCACTGACACTGATGTTCTTCGGACTGGCGGGTGTCACCGGCACGCTGACCGGTGGCTGGGCAAACGACCGCTTCGGTGCCATGCGCACCTTGCGCTGCCAGCTGGCTGTGTTGTCCTTGATGATGCTGCTGGTGCCGCTGACGGCGGGGTCATACCTGGCGATGGTGGCCGTGTTCATGGCCTGGGGCACCGCCGGATTTGGCATGATGGCCCCGACCCAGGCCCGACTGGCCGGTGTCTCGATGCGCCAGGCGCCGGTGTTGTTCAGCCTGAATACGTCGATGCTGTATTTCGGCACCGCTCTGGGCGCGGCGCTCGGCGGTGCCGCCAGCGCCAGCCTGGGTTTTGCACGCCTGTCCTGGGTTGGCCTGTGTTTCGCGCTGCTGGGCGGCCTGACCTTCTGGGGCGGCACCCGCAAGTGACCGGGTGGCCGCCGATTGCGGCTTTCCCTGCGTTGGCGCAAATGGCACTGCAAAGGAGCGTGGCAGCATGGAGCTGGCGCCGCGAGCCGGTCGTACGATGCCCCGTCGCGTCGAGTGACATGCCTCGCACCGAGCCGAATCTGGTACCCTTATCGGACCGCAACCAACCAGGAGTCATTGCGATGGAAACACAGCAATCCGCCATCAACGAACAACAGAAGCTGGTCACCGACATGAAAACGGTGATCGCCGACGCGGAAGACATTCTGCATGCCACGGTCGACCAGGCTGGCGAGAAGGTTGCGACCTTGCGTGCACGTATCCAGGAACGTCTGCAAGGCGCCAAGCTGCGGTTGGGCGACGCCGAAGCCGCGCTGGTTGCCAAGACCCGCTCCGCCGCGCGCGCCACCGACACCTACGTGCACGAGTCGCCCTGGACCGCTATCGGCGTTGCTGCCGGCGTCGGCTTGCTGGTGGGCCTGATCATCGGCCGCCGCTGAGACCCCGGCGCCGTCCAGTGCCAGCGGGCTACGACACCATGTCTACGCAGGGAGCACGACAAGGTTTTTTTGCCAGTCTGCAAAACCTGTCCGTCACGCTGACGGCCATGCTGCAGACCCGCATGGAGTTGCTGGGCAATGAGGTCGAGGTCGAGAAGCTGCGCATCATGCGCATGCTGCTGCTGGTCCAGGCCCTGATGGTCACCATCACCATCGCCACCCTGCTGGTCGTGGCCCTGATCACGTTGTGGCTGTGGGAGTTGCGTCTGGGCGTGCTGGGCGTCTTTGCCGCGGTCTTTCTGGTGTGCGCGGCGCTGGCCTACCGCGCCCTGATGCAGATGGTGCAGCGGTCCGATTCGCCTTTCGAGGCCAGCCTGGGCCAATTGCGCGAAGACCTGCGCCAGCTCAAGCAAGCCTCTGCCCATGCAACAACGCCTGATTGACCTGGAGCTGCAGCGCGGGCGCCTGCTCGAGCGCATCGATCAGCAACGCCGGACACTGGCAGTTCAGGTGCAACCGGTTTCCCGTGCGCTGCATGTCGGCGACCGGCTGGCCGACTGGTTCGCCCAGTGCAGGCAGTTCGCGCTGCAATATCCACTGGCAGTGGCCGCGGCAGTCGGCATCGTCATCGTGTTGCGCCCGGCCGTCGTATTGCGCTGGTCGCGCCGCGGGTTGCTGGCCTGGCGCACCTGGGGCGCGGTGCGCGCGGCCCTTCCCGGATTCGTGTCACGTTTCCTCTGATGCGACGCAGCCCTGTCCCGGACCGACCGGGCAAGGCCGGCCTCGACGCCAACGCGATGGCAAGCAGTGGTAGCAGGCCACATCGAGTCCTTCCAGCGTAGCTGCGGTGGCGCCCCAGGCCGAACCAATATGGGTCAACCCGGTGGCCACAAACCGGTTGGCGGTATCGGCCATAAGCACCGCCCGGCTGGCCGCCAGCGATGGATAGACTCCCGCCACGGCGGCCATGCCCTTGTAATCGCAGGGTCGCAGTGCCGGGCGGCGTCTGTCACCGGGCCGCGCGCGCGGCGCCCGGGGGCACGGCTTCACTTCTTGCGCGCACGTCCTTCGCCCGGGGCCTCCGAGCCGCCCTGCGCCATCCCTTCGGACATGCCGATCAACACGCCGCTGACCAACGCGGCATAACTGTCAATCATCGCCTGCGCCGCCTTCACGCTGCTCGCGCGGCTGTCGCGCAACGCGGTGCGCGATTGCGCCATCAGCTGCTCTATCGCCTCGCTTGCCTGGTTGCCCGTGCCAGTGCCTTGGAGCTTCATCGCCGACAACACATGGTCCCAGGGCCCCTGCAACGGGCCACTGGCGTTCTTGACCGCCTTGCCGACCGTGTCGAAGAACACATCCTCCATCTTTTCGACGTTGGCCAGCGCGGCCTTCATCTGCTTGCCCTGCATGTCCACACCCTGGGCCGCAAACTGCTCCAGCGCCTTGCGATTGGCCTGCACCGCCTGCAACAAGGCCGCGTCCATGCCGGCGAACGCCTTGCCCAGCATCGCCTCGATATCCTGTGGCCCGGCAGGATTGAGCGCGGCACCGGCTGAACTGGCCTGCGTCACCGTCTTGAGTACCTTGCGGATGTTTTCCATGCTCAGTTCGCGCCCCTGCAGCGCCTTGAGCGTGGCGTCGCTGACCGCCTTGCGCAGCGCCTCGCCCTGCTTGGCCGTGGCCTGCGAAAACATGCTGATGATTGCGTCCTGGTCGATTCCCGACTTGATCATGGCTGGCTCCTGTTCAGATTGATGGCGAAGGCCACAGTGTGGATAAGCCTGCCCATTATCCGCCCGGCCAGCGCGCCGCCCGCGCGCTGCGTGTCGATCAGACCGGTACGGTCCGGGCCAGCGCCGCGTCGGCATGCGGTCGCCAGGCCCGGCAAGGCCAGGCCGGGTTGCCCCTGAACGGCGGTCCCCTGCGCCTCGCCCAGCCGCCGATGCGCGCCTGGTCGGGCCGCGCGGCACGATGGTTGCACATGCCACCACGACCTGCCTGGTGTTTGATATGCCGGACGCGGCGCGAAAATGAATTCCGGGGCATGATGGCGCAAACGACGACACAAGGAGCCCCCCATGAACCGCCTGCTATCCCTGTTCTCGCTGCTGCTGGCGCTGGCCGGCGCCAGCCTGCTGCCGGCCCACGCTCAAGGCGGCAATCCCTCCGTTGCGCCGGACGATGTGCGTGCGGCGCAGGAGATCGTACGGGCCCAACTCGCCGCTTTTGCGTCCGACGATGCCGAGCAGGCATTCGCCTACGCGAGCCCGGCCCTGCGGCAGATGTTCGGCTCCGCGGCGCAGTTCATCCGCATGGTCCGCGGCTCGTACCCGGTCGTCTATCGGCCGGCATCGGTGACCTTTCTCAAGCCTGAGGCGGCAGACCAGGAACTGGTGCAGCCGGTGCACATGACCGATCAGTCCGGCTCCACCTGGGTGGCCGTCTACCGCCTGCAACGCCAGGACGACAAGAGCTGGCGCATCGGCGGCTGCGTGCTGCTGCCGCGCGCCGGCAAGACCGCGTAAGCAGTGGCCCGCGCCGACGTGACACAATTTGCGGTTGCACCCGACGCAACCGCATCCCCTGCGATCCGCGCCGGGTGACCTTGCAAGCAACCCACCACGAAGTCACCCCATCCATGCGACTGCTCCACACCATGCTGCGCGTTGGCGACTTGCAACGCTCGATCGATTTCTACACCAAGGTCCTGGGCATGCACTTGCTGCGCACCTCGGAAAACAAGGAATACCAGTACACGCTGGCCTTCGTCGGCTACGGAAGCAACCCGGACCATGCCGAGCTCGAGCTGACCTACAACCACGGCGTGGACCACTACGAGATGGGCACTGCCTATGGCCACATCGCGCTGCAGGTGGAAGACGCCTACGCCGCCTGCGAACGCATCAAGGCCGCCGGCGGCAACGTGACCCGCGCAGCTGGCCCGGTCAAGGGCGGCACCACGGTGATCGCCTTCGTGACCGACCCGGACGGCTACAAGGTCGAGTTGATCCAACGCTGAGCTGTATCCGACCATGGCATCGGCCGGTATCGATGCGCGTGGCGCCTGGCTGGTGTTTGGCGCTGCCGCAGTCTGGAGCTTTGGCGGCGCGATCGCGCGATTCCTCAGCGTCACCGACAGCTGGACCATCATCTTCTGGCGCTCGGTCTGCGCCGCCGTGTTCCTGCTCGGCTTCATGTTCCAGCGTGACGGTATACGCGGCACGGCAATGCTGTTTCGCGACATGGGCTGGGCCGGCATCGGCGTGGGCATGTGTTTCGCGACGGCATCGACGGCGTTCATCATCGCGCTGTCTTACACCACGGTGGCCAAAATCCTGCTGATGCAGGCTGGCGCGCCGCTGTTCGCCGCCCTCTTGATGTTCCTGCTGTTTCGCGAGCGCGTTGGCGCCAACACCTGGGTGGCGATCGCCGCCGTGATGGCCGGCATCACCGTCATGGTCTCGGACTCGCTGGTTGGAACCGTATCGCCGCTGGGCGACGGCCTGGCCCTGCTGATCGCGCTGGCCTTTGCGCTTGCGACCGTGCTGACCCGCCGCAATGCCCATGTGCGCATGATGCCCGCGGTCTGCCTGGGCACCTTGATCACGCTGTTGATCGGTTTCGTCTTTGCCGGCTCGTTGCGGGTCAGCGCGGCGGATGCAGCCTGGCTGTTCGTGTTCGGCGCATTGAACCTGGCCCTGGGCATGATGTTCTTCGTCACCGGCGTGCGCCTGGTGCCGGCAGCCGTCGCAGCGCTGATCAGCACCGCAGAACCGGTGCTCGGCCCGGTCTGGGTCTGGCTGGTCCATGGTGAGGTTCCAGTGGGACGCACGCTGGTGGGTGGCGCCATCGTCATCGCCGCGCTGCTGGCGCACCTCGCATGGCAATTGCGCGAGCCACGCCAACCGCGCAACGTGCCGATGGCAGATTGAGTAGAGCGCCGAAACCGCGCACGCCTACAAACGGCAGTCGACCGCTTGATTTGCGCTGGCAACGCAGATGAACACGGACAATTTCGCCCACGACGCGCCGTTGGTAGGTTGAACCCGGCACGCTGCGGTGCGCTGGATCCGCAAGACTCGTGCGAGCCCCATCCCGCGTGCATTGCCTGCACAGCCACCGGCCGCAATGCCGGCGCCTGGCCCGCTACGATTGCATTTCGTTCAGCGTGTGTTCACGCAGGCCGGCGCACCATACGCTCCATCCCAACCCCAGGAGCTTTCCGTGAACCGCTTCTTCTTTCTCGCACCGATGATGGCCGCCAGCGCACTGGCCGCACACGCCGACACCTATATCGACACGGCGCGCGTGCACAACGTCCAGCCACGGTACGAAACCGTGACCGTGCCACGCCAGGAATGCAGCAGCCAATGGATCAACGAGTCCCAACGCATCGAAGGCCGGCGCGGTTACGGCGGTGCGGTGATCGGCGGTGTCGCCGGCGCCGTTCTCGGCAACCAGGTGGGCAAAGGGCATGGGCGCGAGGCGGCCACCGCGTTGGGCGCCGTGATTGGTGCCTTTACCGGCGACCAGGTGGCCAACGGCGGCCGTGGCGGTGACCGCTACGAACAGGTACCGCGCCAGGTGCAGACCTGCCAGACGGTCAACGAACTGCAGCAGCGCCTGACTGGCTACCAGGTCGATTACGAATACCGCGGGCAGCAGTTCACCGCCCTGATGCCGCAGGATCCGGGTCCGCGCATCCAGGTGCGGGTGTCGGTGGATCCGTTGGTGCGGTGACGCGGTAGTACGATGCCGGGATGACCTCTGCCGCCTGGTACCGTCGGATGCGTGCCGCCTGCCGTGTGTTCGCCAGCTGTGCCTTGGCGCTGATGCTGGCCACGCCAGCCTGGGCCGACGTCAGCCGCGACCAGGCTGCGGCGGCGGCCCAGCGCCAGACCGGCGGCCGGGTGTTGTCGGTGGACAAGGCCGAGTCGGGCCGCCGGATGGCGTGGCGCGTCAAGGTCGTCACACCCAGGGGCGAGATCCGGGTGGTGTTCATCGATGCAGACAACGGCCGCGGCAACTAGCGCCAGTGCACCCATGCGCCTGCTCTTGATCGAGGACGAAGCGCCGCTGCGGCTCACGCTGGCGCGCCGGCTCGAGGCCGACGGTTACCGCGTCGATCAGGCGGCCGACGGCGAAGATGGCTTGCACCAGGCACGCGAGTATCCGGTGGACCTGGCCATCGTCGACCTGGGGCTGCCCAAGGTCAACGGGCTCACCATCGTGCAGCGCCTGCGCGCCGACGGCCGCACGCTGCCAATCCTGATCCTGACCGCGCGCGGCAGTTGGCAGGACAAGGTGACCGGCCTGGAGGCTGGCGCCGACGACTATCTGGTCAAGCCGTTCGAATATCCGGAACTCGCTGCCCGCGTCAAGGCGCTGCTGCGCCGCGCGTCCCAGGCCGCGTCGGACGTGCTCGTGCTGGGGCCGCTGGCGATCGATTTTTCGGCGCAACAGGTCCGGCTCGATGGCACGCAGGTGGACCTGACGACGTTCGAATACCGCGTGCTCGAATACCTGGTACGCGCGCGCCCGCGCGTGGTGGGCAAGCAGGAACTCTCCGACTACCTCTACCCACACGACGACGACCGCGACAGCAACGTGCTGGAAGTATTGGTCGGCCGGCTGCGCCGCAAGCTCGACCGCACCGGTGGATTGATGCCCATCGAGACGTTGCGAGGCCGGGGTTATCGATTCGCACTGACATGAAACTGCCCTCACGCTCACTGCGTTCGCTGGTCGTGCCTCGGCCACGGGCCACGGCTCTTCGTCATGTCCGACTCTGCTCGGGCAGGGCCAGAGCCGCAGGACTCAGCCCCGTGGCGGCCGTCAGAACCTTCGGAGCGGCCGGGAAGCCGAGACCCGCGCGCTGCGCATGACGGGCCACATGCTGCAGCGTGTCCTGGGCCAGTCGATTCGCGCACGCTTGATCGTGAGCGCCACCCTGGTGCTGGTGGCCTTCATCGCCGCGGCGGGATGGGCGGTGCAGCGTGCGCATACCGACAGCGTGCGGGCTGCCCATTTCGCGCAGTTGCAGGGCACGGTCTACCTGCTGCTGGCCGGCACCGAGATCAATGCCGACGGCGCACTGGCAATGCCGCCATCATTTCCCGAGCCACGCCTGTCCTTGCCGGGTTCGGGTCTGTATGCCAGCGTGCGCAACCTGGCGCGCGACACCCAATGGCGCTCACCTTCCAGCCTGAACGCCAGTGCCCCATTCCTGCGCGACGCCACGGTGGGTCAATGGCGCTTCGAGACCGCTGCCGCAGACGGGCGCGACTACCTGGCGGTGGCGTATGGCGTGCGCTGGGTGGTGGGCAACCAGGCCGTTGCGCTGACGGTATCGGTGCTGGAGGACAGCGCCAGCTTCCAGCGCGAGGTCGCCGCCTTTGCTCGCACATTGTGGACCTGGCTCGGCGGCGCCGCGCTGTTGTTGCTGCTGTCGCAGGCTGCGCTGCTGCAATGGGGTCTGTCGCCGCTGCGCCGCGTGGCCAGTGAGATACGCCGAATCGAACGCGGCGAGCAGGCCGAAGTGCAGCAGCACTACCCGAGCGAGATCGCGGCGCTGACCGACAACCTGAACACCTTGATCCGACAGGAACGGGTCCGCCAGACCCGCTTCAAGGAGGCGCTGAGTTTCCTGGCCCACAGCCTGAAGACGCCCCTGGCTGTTCTGCGCGGCACCATGGCCGAGTCTGGGCAACTGCGCGGCACCATGGACGAGTCTGGGCTACTGCGCGCCACCGTGGCCGAGTCAGAGCAACTGCGCGCCACCGTGGCCGAGCAGGTCCAGCGCATGGACGACATCGTGCAACATCAACTGGGCCGCGCCGGCGCCAGCGGCACCGCGCGTTTTGTGCCTCATCTGCGCCTGGCGCCGCTGCTGATGCGCGTGCGCGATGCGCTGGCCAAGGTGCATGCCGGCAAGGCGCTGGCCTACACACTGGAGTGCCCGGGTGACCTGGCGTGGCGTATCGATGAAGGGGACGCCTTCGAAATGCTGGGCAACCTGATGGACAACGCGTCCAAATGGGCGACGCGGCAGGTCGCCGTGCAACTATCGCTGGGCGTGCGGGGTCTGACAATCCGCGTCGACGACGACGGCCCGGGGTTTCCCCGGGACACCGCGGCGGTGCTGCAACTGCATGTGCGCGCCGACGAGAAAGTCCCCGGCCATGGCGTCGGCCTGGCCGTGGTCAACGACCTGGTTGCCAGCCACCACGGTCACTTGCAACTGACACGCTCTGCATGGGGTGGCGCACGGGTCGAGATCGTGTTGCCGACGCCGTGATCGGGGCAGGCACGCCGACCGATACGT
This sequence comes from uncultured Rhodoferax sp., assembly GCA_964483855.1. Taxonomy (GTDB): domain Bacteria; phylum Pseudomonadota; class Gammaproteobacteria; order Burkholderiales; family Burkholderiaceae_C; genus CAISIP01. Next base: position 8,883 of record CAZADK010000007.1, on the reverse strand, counting down.
ACGAAGCGCAAAGAATCGTTTTCGTTCAGGCAGAGTTCAGCGAGCCGGCGGCACCATGGAGGCCTCATGAACCCAGGAGCCATTTCCATGCTGTCATCCCTCTGCTTCCGAAAACTCGCCGCAGCCACTTGCGCGCTGGCCTTGGCCGCCATGGCCGTGCCATCCAGCGCGCACGCACGCAACGATGTCACGTTCTCCATCGGCATCAACGTGCCAGGCGCCTATGGACACAACGCACCGGTCTACATGCAGCCCTCGCACGCGTATATGCACCCTCAACCGGTATATGGTCAGCCTCGACCCGTATTCGTGCAGCCTCGACCCGTATTCGTGCAGCCTCGACCCGTGTTCGTGCAACCGCGACCGGTTTACGTTCAGCCGCGACCGGTGTACTTGCAACCTGCGCCGATCTATGTGCAACCGCGACCGGTGTTCGTGCAACCGCGACCGGTTTACGTTCAGCCGCGACCGGTTTACGTTCAGCCGCGACCGGTTTACGTTCAGCCGCGACCGGTGTACTTGCAACCTGCGCCGATCT
>CAZADK010000007.1:1672-8245 GCA_964483855.1 uncultured Rhodoferax sp. | reverse complement strand
CGGTTTACGTTCAGCCGCGACCGGTGTACTTGCAACCTGCGCCGATCTATGTGCAGCCGCGGACCGTGTTCATACAACCGCCGGCGTACCAAAATTACGAGCAGCGCCCCGGCTGGTATCGCGGCAAATGGCATCACACAAAAGGGCACCACAAACATGGCTACCCAAATGACGGTCATTTCGACTACCGCGACGGCAATCGGGACTGAAGAGCGTGAGCGGCAATCGCGCGAGTACCCGGATTCCGTGCAGCACACCACCACCTTGGTTGTCACCCATGGCTCGGCCGCAATCAAACTGCCGGCGTTGCGTCTGGTCAAGCGGCCGTTTTCAACGTGGTGGCCAGCGCTGTGACCACTTCAAGTCTGGAGCCGAGCCAAACGAACTAGGGGTTCACCACCATCCCCGCCTCCGCCACCAGCCAATCCCGCAAATACACCGCCTCCGCTCGCAACTTGCCGCGCCGTGACGCCACGATGTAGATCGGCTCGTCGGTTGTCACACTCTGCGGCACCGGACGCACCAGCAATCCCTGTTCGATCAGCGGGTTGACCAGGTGCCGCCAGCCCATCGCCACCCCTTGTCCCTCGATGGCCGCCTGCAGCACGACGGAGTAGTCGTTGAAGCGGAACAGACGGGTGTTGCGGCCCAGGGACACGCCAAAACGCGCCAGCCAACCCGACCAACCCAGCCGCGGGCGATATCGTTCCTCCAGGTGCAACAGGCTGGCACGCGTCAGCGCCTGCACGTCGGTGATGGCGCCAAGTTCCTGCAGGTAGGACGGGCTGCAGACCGGAAAGATCTCTTCGTCGACAAAATGCCAGCGCTGGTGCTGCGGGAATTCGCCGGTACCCAGCGTGATCGCCAGGTCGATACGTTCGCGGCCCAGGTCCAGATCGGTGTCGGTGGTGATGCAGCGCAGTTCGATGTCCGGGTGCTGCTGCTTGAAGCGGGCGATACGCGGCAGCAGCCACCAGGTGGCGGTGGCCGTCGATACGGCCAGCGTGACCTGGGGACCGGCCGTCATCGCGCGCACCTCGCCCAGCGCCTGGTCGATCAAGGTCAGCCCCAGGCTGACTTGTTCATACAGGTGGCGGCCCGCGTCGGTAGCCTCGACACCCTTGTGACGGCGGGCAAACAGCGCCACGCCAAGTTCGCTTTCAAGTTCACGCATCGCATGGCTGATCGCCGGCTGGCTGATTGCCAATTCGCTGGCGGCGCGGGTGAAACTGCCGGTGCGGGCAGCAGCCTCGAACGCAATCAGGTTCGCCATCGCCGGTTGCTGGAAACGCCTTGTCATTAGCCAATCTTATGGCAGGAATGAAATCGCGTGCCGATCACAAAACCACGAAATCGCCCTACGATCAGCATCCATCGGCGAAATTCGACCATCACACCGGGAACCCCCTCATGAGCGACATTGATACCAAGCGCCACCGCCGCGGCGGCCGTGAACGCCGCGACCCGAATGCCAAACCGGCGGCGCCGGCCTATATCCGGCGCAACATCCCTACCTACGACATCATGGGCGAGGAGAACCTGCGCAAGATCGAGGCCGCGGCCGACCGCATCCTGGCCGAGGTCGGCCTGGACATTCGCGACGACGACGAGTGCCTGGCGATGTTCCGCAAATCCGGCGCCAAGGTCGACGGTATGCGGGTGCGTTTCGAGCCCGGCCACCTGCGCGAGATCCTCAAGACCGCACCGAAAGAATTCACGCAGCATGCGCGCAACCCGGCGCGTTCGGTACAGATCGGCGGCAACAACGTGGTGTTTGCACCGGCATATGGTTCACCGTTCGTGATGGACCTTGACAAGGGCCGGCGTTACGGCACTTTGGCCGATTTCCAGAACTTCATCAAGCTGGCCTGGAACTGCCCCTGGCTGCACCACTCGGGCGGCACCGTCTGCGAGCCCACCGACGTGCCGGTCAACAAGCGGCACCTGGACATGGTCTATGCCCACATGCGGTATTCCGACAAGGCCTACATGGGCTCGATCACGTCGGAGCAACGAGCCGAAGACTCGGTCGAGATGAGCCGGCTGCTGTTCGGTGCCGATTTCGTCGACAAGAACTGCGTCGTGCTGGGCAACGTCAACGTCAACTCGCCGCTGTTGTGGGACGGCACGATGACAACATCCGCGCGTGCTTATGCCCGCGCCAATCAGGCCGCCGTGATCGTGCCGTTCATTCTGGGCGGCGCGATGGGCCCGGTGACCAATGCCGGCGCGATCGCGCAGGCCCATGCCGAGACCATGGTCGGTTGTGCCATCACGCAACTCGAACGGCCCGGTGCACCGGTGATTTACGGCAACTTCCTGTCCAGCATGTCGTTGCGCTCGGGCTCGCCGACCTTCGGCACACCCGAGCCGGCCATCGGCTCCATGGTGATCGGCCAGCTCGCACGCCGGCTCGGCCTGCCGCTGCGCTGCGCGGGATCGTTCACCACCTCCAAGTTGCCAGACGGGCAGGCGATGCAGGAGTCGGTGATGTCGATGCTGTCGGCCGTGCATTGCGGCGCCAACTTCATCCTGCATTCAGCGGGTTTCCTGGACGGGCTGCTGGCCATGAGTTACGAGAAGTTCATGATGGACGCCGACTTCTGCGGCGCGCTGCACAGCTACCTGGCCGGAGTCACGGTCGACGACAACACGCTGGCGATCGACGCGTTCAAGGAGGTCGGCCCGGGCAGCCACTTCCTGGGCTGCGCCCACACCATGGCCAACTACACCACCGCCTTTTTCGACTCCACCATCTCCGACGACCGCCCCTGGGAGACCTGGAGCGAAGACGGCTCCAGCGACAGCGCCAAACGTGCCAATGCGCGCTGGAAGGCGTCGCTGGCCGAATACCAGGCGCCACCCATCGACGAAGCGGTGGACGAGTCGCTGCGCGACTATGTGGCACGCAAGAAGGCGTCGATGACGGATCAATGGTATTGACCGGCTCCCCCTTTTTACGTGACCATCTCACCGGTCTCCCGGGCTGCGCCGGTCGAAGTGCCTTGACCGGCTCCGTGCGAACAGTTTTTGGCCAACCCGCTTTTGAAATCCTTCCATGTCTCCCAGCAACGATCCCCTGCTCCAACCGTTCCAGCTGCGCCATCTGCGTCTGAAAAACCGCATCATCGTCACCTCGCACGAACCGGCCTACCCGGAAGACGGCCTGCCCAAGGCGCGTTACCGCGCCTACCAGGTCGAACGGGCCAAAGGGGGCATCGCGATGACGATGACAGCCGGCTCGGCCGCCGTCTCCCGCGACAGCCCGCCGGTGTTCAACAACATCCTGGCCTACAAGGACGAGGTCGTGCCGTGGATGCGCGACATGACCGACGCCATCCATGAACATGACTGCGCGGTGATGATCCAGCTCACCCATCTGGGCCGGCGCACCACCTGGTCCAAGGCCGACTGGTTGCCGGTGGTCGCGCCGTCGCACGAACGCGAGGCGGCGCACCGGGCCTTTCCGAAGAAATTGGAAGACTGGGACATCAGCCGCATCATCCAGGACTATGTCGACGCCACGGAGCGCATGGTTGCGGCCGGCGTGGATGGCGTCGAGTTCGAGGCTTATGGCCACCTGATGGAGCAGTTCTGGTCGCCGCTGACGAACACGCTGGATGCGCCGTATGGCGGCAGCCTGGAGAACCGGGTGCGTTTTGCGTTCGACGTGTTGCGCGCCGTGCGCAAGCGGGTCGGCGACAAACCCATCCTGGGGCTGCGTTATGCGGCCGACGACACCTTGCCCGACAGTGTGTCGGCCCGGGACGGCATCACGATCTCGCAGATGCTCAAGGACAGCGGCCTGGTCGATTACCTGAACATCGTGCGCGGCCATATCGACACCGACGCCGGGTTGACCGACCTGATCCCGGTGCAGGGCATGCGCAGCAATCCGCACCTGGACTTTGCCGGCGAGATCCGCGCCGCCACCGGTTTTCCGACCTTCCACGCGGCCAAGATCCAGGACGTGACCACCGCGCGCCATGCGATTGCGTCGGGCAAACTCGACATGGTCGGCATGACCCGCGCCCACCTGACAGACCCGCATATCGTGCGCAAGATCATGGCCGGCCAGGAAGCCACGATCCGGCCCTGCGTCGGTGCCAATTTCTGCCTCGATCGTATCTACCAGGGCGGCGAGGCGTATTGCATCCACAACCCGGCGAGCGGGCGCGAGTTGACCATGCCGCATGAGATCACGCCAGCCAGCGTGAAACGCAAGGTGGTGGTGGTCGGCGCCGGGCCGGCCGGCCTGGAGGCAGCGCGTGTCGCTTCGGCGCGTGGCCACCAGGTGGTCGTGCTGGAGGCCGCGCCCAAGGCGGGCGGCCAGATCCGGCTGACCAGCCAGAGCCCGCGCCGGCGCGAGATGATCAGCATCATCGACTGGCGGCTGGCGCGGTGCGAGGAGCGCGGTGTGGTCATGCGTTTCAACACGCTGGCCGACGCTGGCATCGTGCTGGCGGAGCAACCCGACGTCGTCATCATCGCCACCGGCGGCCTGCCGCACACCGAGGTGCTCAGCGCCGGCAATGCGCTGGTGGTGTCGAGCTGGGACATCCTCGGCGGCGACGTCAAGCCCGGCAGGAACGTGCTGCTGTTCGACGACGCCGGCGACCACCCTGCCCTGCAAGCCGCCGAGGTCATCGCCCATAGCGGTGCCAGGGTCGAGATCATGACGCCCGACCGCTCGTTCGCACCCGAGGTGATGGCGATGAACCTGGTGCCCTACATGCGCAGCCTGCAGAAGCACGACGTGACCTTCACCGTGACGTTCCGGCTCGTATCGGTGCAGCGTGACGGCGATGGCCTGCTGGCGGTCGTCGGCAGCGACTACGGCGGCGTGCGCAAGGAGCGGCGTGTCGACCAGGTCGTCGTCAACCACGGCACGCGGCCACTGGACGACTTGTACTTTGAGCTCAAGCCGCGGTCGAGCAACCACGGCGCGGTCAACTACACGGCGCTGATCGATGGCCAGCCACAAGCCACAGCGCCAGCGGCATCGGGCGCGTTCCAGCTGTTCCGCATCGGCGATGCGGTGTCGGCACGCAACACGCACGCCGCCATCTACGATGCGTTGCGGCTGGTGAAGGACCTCTGAGCGACACGCACGAAACGTTGACTGCTTCGGCCACAGACCTGCGCCTCACCCTTCCCGTCGCCATCCTCTCGCCACATGCCGCCATCCTTCCCGCATCTGTTCACCCCGCTGCAGCTGCGCCACCAAACGCTGCGCAATCGCATCGTCTTTGGCGCGCACACCGCCAACATGGCCGAGCAAGGCATTCCAGGTGACAGACACCTGGGGTACTACCTGGAACGCGCCAAGGGCGGCGCCGCGATGATCGTCGTCGAGCCGGTACCGGTGCATGCGACCGCGGTGCTGACGCGCGGCAACATGCTGCATTCCAGCGACGCCATCATCGAACCGCTCAGGCGTATCACCGACGCCTGCCATGCCGAGGGCGCGGTGATGCTGCAGCAGCTCTACCACGTGGGGCAACACGGCGACTTCGACAACTCCTATTCGGCGCACTGGTCGCCCAGCGGATTGCCCTCCTACCACGACGCCGATGGCAGCCACGCGATGACGGAGCCGGAAATCGAGGAGATCATCGACAGTTTCGTGGCCGCGGCCCTGCGCGCGCAGCGATCCGGCTTCGACGGCGTCGAGTTGTTCGGCGCCTACAACGGCCTGATCGAGCAGTTCTGGCTACCGTGGTCGAACCGGCGCACCGATCGTTGGGGCGGCAGCCTCGACAACCGGATGCGTTTCACCCGCGAGATCATCGAACGCACGCGCCGCAAGATGGGCGAGGACTTCATCATCGGACTGAACGCCAGTGTCGACACCGGCGTCGCGATCGCATTGAAGATCGACGCGCTGAGCGAGATCGCCCAGTGGCTCGACCAGCGCCAGCTGATCGACTACCTCAGCTGCGGCACCGGCGGCTATTTCAATTTTGCCGAACTGATGCCCACCTTCCAGTTCGCCGACAAGCTCGGCGCACCCTTGGCCGAAGCGCTGAAGAAGGTCGTCACACACGCCAGGGTGCAAGCCGAAAGCCATATCCGCACGCCGGAGAACGCCGACTATGTGGTCGCCTCGGGTCAAGCCGACATGGTCAGCATCGTGCGCGGCCAGATCGCCGACCCGCACCTGGCCAACAAGGCACGCGCCGGCCAGGCGGATCGGGTGCGCGGCTGCATCTCGTGCAACCAGATGTGCTGGGGCCGGCGCTCGCGCGACTACTGGATCTCCTGCCTGGTCAATCCGTCGGCCGGGCGTGAGTTCGAGTGGGGTGGCGACCGGTACACGACGGCTGCGCAGGCGCGCCACATTCTCGTCGTGGGCGGCGGCCCGGCCGGCCTGGAGGCCGCACGGGTGGCGGCCGAGCGTGGCCACCGCGTGACGCTGGCCGAGGCGGGCCCCAGACTCGGTGGCGCCTTCCGGCTGGCCGGCCTGCAACCGCGGCGCACGCAGATCCTGGAACTGCTCGACTGGTACGAGCGCGAACTGGTGCGGCTCGGTGTCGACCTGCGGCTGAACACGCCGCTCGATGCCGATGAGGT
>CAZADK010000007.1:0-1662 GCA_964483855.1 uncultured Rhodoferax sp. | reverse complement strand
ACGTATGGTCGATCGAGGACGTGATGGGCAAGCTGGCCAAACACGGCACACGTGTCGTGCTGGTCGATGACACCGGCGACTGGCGCGGCGGCGGCACGGCCTGGCATCTGGCGGAGCACGGCCACCAGGTGACCATTGTCAGTGGCTGGCCGATGATCGGTTACTGGATCCAGCGCACCGCGGGCGATGGGCAGTTGCGCGCGCGACTGGCCCAACTGGGTGCCAGCGGGTTGACCGAATCTGTCGTCACCCAATGGCATGGCGATGCCGCCACCGTGCGATCGCTGCTCGACGGCAGTGAGAGCCGAATCGACGCCGATGCACTGGTGCTGGCAACCACCAACACCGCCCAGACCGACCTGGCCGACACCTTGCTCGGCGCAATGGGCGACCTGCATGTGGTGGGCGACGCTAACGCCGCCCGCCTGGCAGTGCATGCGATCTACGAGGCTCGCGAATTGGCGCGCCGACTGTGACAACCGGACAGCGCTGCAAGAAGGACCGACCATGGTCATCAGTTTCATCGACGCCACACAGATCGCAAGGGCCTGCGACTTCCCCGGCCTGATCGCCCATCTGCGCGCGGCCCACCGCGAGCCGCCACCGGCCGTGGAACGGGTGCTGATGCAGCAGCGCTCCGCAGCGGGCATGGATAACGCAGTGCTGGTGTGGCCCGCCTGGCAAGTGGGCCACAACCTCGGCGTCAAGGTTGTCACCATGTTCCCTGGCAACCGGGAAGCACCGGCGGTACACGGTATCTACCTGCTGTTCGACGGCAACGATGGCTCGCCCCAGGCCGTCATCGACGGCACCGAACTCACCTATTGGAAGACCGCCGCCGATTCCGCATTGGGCGCCGACCTGCTGGCGCGCCCGGATGCCCGCACGCTGCTGATGGTCGGCGCCGGCGCGTTGGCGCCGCACCTGATTCGCGCCTACCAGGCGATCCGGCCCGCATTGCAGCAGGTGCTGGTCTGGAACCGCACACCGGCAAAGGCCCAGGCCACTGCCGCGGCGGTCGTCGGCACGCCGGCAGCACCTGCGCCGGACCTGGAGTCGGCAGTGCGTGCAGCCGACATCGTCTGTTGCGCCACCAGCAGCCGTGAACCACTGGTACAGGGCGCCTGGCTGCACCCCGGGACGCACCTGGACCTGATCGGCGGATTCACCCCCGAGATGCGCGAAGCCGACGATGCCGCGGTGCGCTGCGCCCGGGTGTTCGTCGACAGCCGCTGGTTCACTGTCGAGCATGTCGGTGACCTGACGCAGGCCATTGCCAGCGGGGTGATCACGCGCGCCGATGTGCTGGGGGATCTGTTCGACCTGTGCAGTGGACACATCGCCGGGCGCACGGATGCCAACCAGATCACGTTGTTCAAGTCGGGCGGCGGAGCGCATCTGGACCTGATGACGGCGCAGTACATCGCCGGCCGGATCGGCTGACCCCGCCAGCGCCCCATGCTGGCGCGTCAGTGGCTATTGAAAGCTCTAGAGCTCCAGTGCCATTGACGGACCGGGACCACACCTCCTAGAATGATCCGATGGTCTACTCTCCCGGCCCGATCGCCATGCGCTTCCAGGCCGCGGCGGGGACAGCCATGCCCAAACATGCGCGGCTGCGCCAGGCGATCGTCGATGCGGTCGAGGCCGGCGAACTCGCGG
>CAZADK010000006.1:23746-26766 GCA_964483855.1 uncultured Rhodoferax sp. | reverse complement strand
GGCGGGACTGCGCGCCTACGACGATGGCCAGTACGGCGACGCCGAGCAAGCGTTGACGCTGGCTTTGAGGACCGGGCTGGTGAGCGCGAAAGATCGCGCCGCCGCACACAAGCACTTGGCCTTCGTCTACTGCACCAGTCAGCGGCTCAAGCCGTGCGAGGGCGCCTTTCGTGCCGCGCGCGTGGCCGACGCCGAGTTCCTGCTGTCGCGCGCCGAAGCCGGCCACCCGCTCTGGGGCCCCGTCTACAAGCGGGTTGCCTCCGCGCCCTAGGCGGGTGCCCGCGCGCCACGGCCGCGCGCGGCACGGCGCGGCGACATAATCGCGGGCAGGGTGACCGCCCCTCCGCGGACCCGGTTTCGCATCCCGTGCGCATCGCCTGGGAAGACGCCCGCCTCATCCACTCTCGACGCGCTGCCGTCGCCACCCGGGACCCCATGAACCAAGACATGTCGATCTTCTCGCTCGTGCTGCAGGCGAGCTTCGTGGTCCAGCTGGTGATGGCCGGCCTGATGATCGTGTCCTTGATCAGCTGGACGGTGATCTTCGGCAAGGTCTTTGGCCTCAAGCAGGTGCGTCTGGGCAACGACGAGTTCGAGCGCGAGTTCTGGTCCGGCCGCAATCTTACCGAGCTCTACCAGGCCGCGAGTGCCAAGCCCACGACCCAGCGCACGGCGCCGATCGAGCGCATCTTCGCCAGCGGCATGCGCGAGTTCCTCAAGTTGCGCGAGAAGAAGCACGATGCCGGCGTGCAACTCGACGGCGCCCGGCGCGCGATGCGCGCCAGCTTTCAGCGCGAGCTCGACGTGATCGAGAGCCACCTCAGCTTCCTCGGCTCGGTCGGTTCGGTCAGCCCCTATGTCGGCTTGTTCGGCACGGTCTGGGGCATCATGCACGCCTTCGTCGGGCTGGCCAACCTGCAGCAGGTGACCCTGGCCACCGTGGCGCCTGGCATTGCTGAAGCCCTGGTAGCCACCGCCATCGGCCTGTTCGCCGCGATCCCGGCGGTGATTGCCTACAACCGCTTTGCCCGCGACATCGACCGCATCGCGATCCGGATGGAGACCTTCATCGAGGAGTTCTCCAACATCCTGCATCGCAACGTGGGTGCGCAATCGGCATCCGGGCACTGAAGCAGGAGTTCGAACACCATGCCAGCAACCATGGGCCGCGGACGCGGTCGGCGCACCATCAACGAGATCAACATGGTGCCGTTCATCGATGTGATGCTGGTGCTGCTGATCATCTTCATGGTCACTGCACCGCTGATCACACCCAGCGTGATCGATCTGCCCAGCATCGGCAAGGCGGCCCGGCAGCCGGATCAGGTGCTGCAGATCGTCATCGACAAGGAAGGCCTGCTCAACCTCAAGACACCCGCGGGCAGCGCCCAGATGGCGTTGCGCGAGATCGCCAACGCGGTCCGGCAGGCCCAGGCCAGCTCCAACGACCTGGCAGTGGTGATCAGCGCCGACCGCAACGTGCGTTACGAATCCGTTGTCACGGTGATGGATACGCTGCAACGCGCCGGCATCCAGCGCGTCGGTCTGTCGGTGCAGTTGTCGGGCGACAGCCGCAAATGACAGTGGCAACGCAGCGCCTGGATTTCACGCCGCCGGCGGCCGGCGGACTCGGCCGGCCACTGGTGCTGGCTGTGCTCGCGCATCTGCTGCTGGTGGCCGCGTTGACGCTGGGCGTGCAATGGCGGCGCAGCGCGGCCACGATCGAGGTGCAGGCCGAATTGTGGGCGGCGGTTCCGCAGGCCGCCGCACCCAAGCGGGTCGAGGCACGGCCACCCGCACCGCCCCCTCGACCACCCAAACCGGCGCCGGCCGCCGCGCGACCGCCGCCCGCCCCGACTGCGGATGCGCAGATCGCGCTCGAACGGGACAAACAGCGGCGGGAAAAGGAAAAGCAGTTGGCCGTGCAGCAGCGCGAACAGGAAAAACGCGTGCTGGAGAAGAAGCGCGAACAGGAGCGAGAGGCCGCGCTGGAGAAAAAGCGCGAACAAGAGCAACGCGAGAAGGAAAAACTCGTGGCCGTGAAGAAAAAGCAGGAGCAGGACAAGCAGGCCCAGGAGAAGACGCAGCGCGAACTCGACGAAGCCGGCAAGCGCGCCGCCGAGAAGCAGCGGCTGGCAGAGCAAAAGGCGGAACAAGACGCCATGCAGGTCAGGGAAGAGGCGCAAATGGCCCAGCAAGAAACGGTCAAGCTCGAGGCGCAGCGACAGGTCAACCTCGCCCGCATGGCAGGCCTGGCCGGCGCAAGCGGTGCGCCCGGCTCCACCGGAACAGCACAAAAGGCCAGCGGCGGCTCCAGCAGTTATGGCGGCCGCGTCAGCGCGATCGTCAAACCCAACATCGTGTTCACCGAAGATCCGCCGGACAACCCGATTGCGCTGGTCGAGGTGCGCGCCGCACCCGACGGCACCATCATCAGGCGCAGGCTGGTCAGGAGCAGCGGCAACAAGGCCTGGGACGAGGCGGTGCTCAAGGCCATTGACAAGACGGCGGTGCTGCCGCGCGACATCGACGGCACAGTACCGCCGGTGCTCGAGATCAATTTCCGGCGCCGCGACTAGGGGCCGGTTCATCCCGCAGACGCGCAAGCTGGCCCCCGGACCGCGCGCGGCCTGCGCTACTGGTGCAATACTGTTGCGCTACTGGCGCAACACTGTTGCGCTACTGGTGCATTGCTGGTGCGCTACTGGTGCGCTACTGGTGCGCTACTGGTGCATTACTGGTGCGCTACTGGCCTGCGTTACTGGTCAGCGTTACTCGTAGACGATCACCGCCTGACCCTGGTCCGCCTGGGCACGCCAGTGCGCCAGTGCAGCGTCGGTCGGGAAGAACCGCATCGCATCGCCGAGCTGCAGCTCGACGCTGGCGCCACTCGACGCCCCGGTGCGTGTCACCAGCAACCGGATGCCCAGGCCGCGCACCCGTTCACCCTGCTCGGTCTGCTCGCACTGGGCCGGAAACTCCTTGAGCAACCGCGCCACATCGGGTGGACGGCCATTGAC
>CAZADK010000006.1:0-23736 GCA_964483855.1 uncultured Rhodoferax sp. | reverse complement strand
CGCGCCTGGTCCAGGTCCCAGATCTGGGTCACGTTCAGCTGCATGCCGCCGGTGAACCGGTCTGGCATCAGCCGACCCATGACGACGACCAACTGATCGTCCTTGAGCAACTGCCGGTAGGCGTTGATGAGCGCCTCGTCGGCACGGGCCTCGATCACACCCGACTTGTCGTCGAGCTTGAACAGCGCCAGCTTGCCACGCTGGCCATTGATGATGCGCAAATCGCCGACGATGCCGGCCAGCAGCTGCGGCTCGCGGGTATCGATCAGGTCCTCGATCTGGCGCTTGGCGAAGCGGCGCACCTCCAGGGCGACCTCGTCGAACAGGTGGCCGGACAGGTAAAAGCCGATGGCCGTCTTTTCCTGGGTCAGCTGTTCCTTGACACCCCAGGGCAGCGCCTGGACCAGCTCCGGTTCGCGTGCGCTCGAGCCGTGGTCGTCCGGGCCGCCCAGGTCGAACAGGCCGCCCTGCAGCGCATTGGCCTCGGTGGTGCTGGCGTAGTCGAACGCCAGATCGATCGAGGCCGCCAGCGCAGCGCGGTTGCGCTGCAACGCGTCGAAGGCGCCCGCCTTGACCAGCGCCTCCAGACAGCGCTTGTTGAGCCGGGCGCGGTCGATCCGTGCACAGAAGTCGAACAGGCTGGTGAACGGGCCGCCCTGGGCACGTGCGGCCACGATGGACTCGATGGCCTGCTGGCCGGTGCCCTTGATCGCACCGAGCCCGTAACGGATCGTGCTGTCGTTGACCGGCTCGAACCGGTAGATGCCGCGATTCACATCCGGCGCCTCGAAGGCCATGCCCAGCTTGCGCGCATCCTCGTACAACAGGCGCAGCTTGTCGGTGTTGTCCATCTCCACCGTCATGTTGGCGCAGAAGAACTCGGCCGTGTAATGCACCTTGAGCCAGGCCGTGTGATAGGCCAGCAGCGAGTAGGCGGCGGCGTGCGACTTGTTGAAGCCATAACCGGCGAACTTCTCCATCAGGTCGAACACCTCGTCCGCCTTGGCCTGGTCGATGTTGTTGCCGGCCGCCCCATCACGGAAAATCTGCCGGTGCTCGGCCATCTCCTCGGGTTTCTTCTTGCCCATGGCACGGCGCAGCATGTCGGCGCCGCCCAGTGAGTAACCGCCCAGGATCTGCGCGGTCTGCATCACCTGCTCCTGGTAGACCATGATGCCGTAGGTCTCGGACAACATGTCGGCCACCAGCGGATGCGGGTATTCGACCGCCTCCTTGCCGTGCTTGCGCGCCACGAACGACGGGATCAGGTCCATCGGGCCGGGACGGTACAGGGCGTTGAGCGCGATCAGGTCCTCGAGCCGGGTCGGTTTGGCGTCGCGCAGCATGCCCTGCATGCCGCGCGATTCGAACTGGAACACGGCCTCGGTCAGGCCATCGGAGAACAACTGGTAGACCCTGGCGTCGTCCAGCGGCAGGTTCTCGAAAGCAAAGTCCTGCTGGCCCTTGTGGCGCTTGCGGATCAGCTCCTTGGCGATCTCCAGGATGGTCAGCGTGGCCAGGCCCAGGAAGTCGAACTTCACCAGGCCGACCGCCTCCACGTCGTCCTTGTCGTACTGGCTGACCGCCGAATCACTGCCGGGCTGCTGGTATAGCGGGCAGAAATCGGTCAGCTTGCCGGGCGCGATCAGCACGCCGCCGGCGTGCATGCCGACGTTGCGCGTCATGCCCTCGAGTTTCTGCGCCAGCGCCAGCAAGGTCTTGACGTCCTCCTCCTTCTCGAGCCGCTCGGCCAGGATGGGTTCGACCTTGAGCGCGCCGTCGATCGTGATATGGGTGCCAGGCTTGTTCGGGATCAGCTTGCTGATGCCGTCGCAGAAGGTGTAGCTCATGTCGAGCACCCGGCCGACGTCGCGGATGGCCGCCCGCGCCGCCATGGTGCCGAAGGTGGCGATCTGGCTCACTGCCTCCTTGCCGTACTTGGCCTTCACGTAGTCGATGACCCGATCCCGGTTGGCCTGGCAAAAGTCGATGTCGAAGTCGGGCATGGACACCCGCTCCGGATTCAGGAAACGCTCGAACAAGAGGTTGTACTGCAACGGATCCAGATCGGTGATGCCCTGCGCGTACGCCACCAGCGAGCCGGCGCCGGAACCCCGGCCCGGCCCGACCGGGCAACCGTTGTTCTTGGCCCAGTTGATGAAGTCGCCCACGATCAGGAAGTAGCCGGGGAAACCCATCTTCAGGATGGTCTGCATCTCGAACTCGAGCCGCTCGACATACCGCGCCTGCTGCTGCCCGCGCGCGGCCGGATCGGGATAGAGATGCGCCAGCCGAACCTGCAGGCCCGCATGCGACACATGGCGGAAATAGTCCTCGGGCGACAACTGGCGGCCATCGACGAGCGGAATCGGAAAATCCGGCAGCCGTGGAATGCCCAGCACCAGCGTCAGGTTGCAGCGACGCGCGATCTCCACCGTGTTGGCCAGCGCCGACGGCAAATCGGCAAACAGCAGCTGCATCTGCGCGGTGGACTTGAAATACTGCTCACGCGTGAAGCGCCGCACCCGGCGCGGATTGCCCAGCATCTCGCCATCGGCAATACACACCCGCGCCTCGTGCGCCTCGTAGTCGTCGATCTGGGTGAACTGCACGGGGTGGGTGGCAACCACCGGCAAGTGCAAGCGTGCCGCCAGCTGCACCGCCGCACTCACATGGCGGTTGTCGTCGGGCCGCCCGGCACGCTGCAGTTCGAGGTAAAAGCGGTGCGGAAATACGGTGGCCAGCTGCAATGCCAGGTCGTGGGCGCGCGCCGCATCGTCCTGCAACAAGGCCTGACCGATCGCCCCGGCCTGAGCGCCAGACAAGGCGATCAGGCCTTCGGACAGTTCGCGCAACCAGTCCCACTTGACCACGGGCTGCGCCCGGCCCGGGTTCTGGGTGAATGCCCGCGCCAACAGCTCGCACAGGTTCAGGTAGCCGCCGTGGTTCTGCACCAGCACGATCATGCGCGACTGGACCAGCGGATCGACGCCCAGGCCTTCGAGCACGATTTCGGCGCCCAGCAGCGGCTTGACGCCGGCACTGCGCGCCGCCTTGTAGAACTTGATCGCACCGAACAGGCTGTTCAGGTCGGTGATGGCCAGCGCAGGCTGGCCGGCCGCCACGGCAGCCGCAATGCTGTCGTCAATTCGGTTGGTGCCGTCGACGACGGAGAATTCGGTGTGCAGGCGCAGATGGACAAACATGGTTTCATTGTAGTTTTCGCCGCGCTGGCGACGCTCGCGCCGGCCTGCACCCGGCGCGGCCTGGCCTGGCTGGGCCACAATACCGCGCAAGCCGCCGCGGCCGTCCCCATCATCCCATCCATCCCAACCCGCTGCCCGGATCCGTGCCCACCTGGGAAACCAAGAACAACAGCCGTCAGCAGACCGCGCTGTCCGCCATCTGCATCGTCGTCGGACTGGTGCTCGTGGCGCTGCTGCACGATACCGGGCCGGAAAACACCAACGCCCAGGCCGGTTTCTGGTTCGGCGGCATCCTGCTGCTCATGGGCGCCGCGACGTTTGCCGCCAACGCACGCGAAAGTGTGGTGGTCGATCCGAAACGGCGCGAAATCCGGGTCGAGACCCGGCGCTTGCTGGGCCGGCAATCGCGCCGGATCGCGTTTGCCGATGTGCAGGATGTGCAGGTGGCCTACCTGCAGACGCGCTCGCAGCATGCGATACGTTATTTCCTGCAATTGCAGTTGGCCAGCGGCGAACCCTGCGTGTTGTTCGCACCCGAACGCGTCTACGCCGGAGCCTCGGATCCGGCCGTCGTGGCCGGCTGGCGCACCCGGCTACAGCAGTACCTGGCCGCCCCTGCGGCCTGAGGGCGTAAGAGGCAATCGATCCGAGTGTCAGTCCTTCAGGCGTTCGACCTGCCGCGCGATGCGCTGACCGAACAGCCGCGCGGTTTCCAGGTCGCCGCTGGACATGTCGGCTGCACTGCCGTCGGACGGCGACTGGGCCATGGCCCCGCTGTACGAGACCAGGTTGTTGATGTCGGCGCGCGTGGCCGCCTTGGTGTTGGCTGGCATCAGGCCCTGGCTGACCCAGATCATGCCGTGCTGCATTGCCAGCGTGAACAGGGTGTACAGGGTCGACAACTTGTCGCCGCTCAGGCCGGCGCTGTTGGTGAAACCGGCGGCAAGCTTGTCCTTCCAGGCTTGCACAAACCAGGGCTTGCTGGACGCATCGGCGAACTTCTTGAACTGCCAGCTCACGTTGCCCATGTAGGTCGGCGAGCCGAACACGATGGCCCGCGCCTGTGCCAGCAGTTGCCACCCTCCCTCGGGCAGGTTGCCGTCGGCATCGATCTCCAGCAACTCGGCCTCGGCGCCGTCGGCCACCGCCTGCGCCATGCGCAAGGTGTGCCCGTAACCCGAATGAAACACCACGACGACCTGGTTCATGCAAACCCTCCTGTTGTCAACCAATCGATGACCGAGTAAACGGCGCAAGACCGCGCCGACCCATGGCCCATCGTCAAGCCGCGCGGCGCGCGTCCATGCTCAGCGCACCGGCACCGAACGCGGCCAGCACCAGCAAGCCACCCACCACGGCGATGTTCTTGAAGAACATCTGTTGCTGCACCATGGCCTGCTCGGCCGGCATGGCCCAGAAATTGTGGAATCCGAACGTCGCCACCAGTGTGAATAGCGCCAGTGCCAGCGCCGCCCACCGTGTTCCCCAGCCCACAATCAGTGCCAGCGAAGCGACGATCTCCACGACGATGGCCACGACCGCCG
Organism: uncultured Rhodoferax sp.; assembly: GCA_964483855.1. Taxonomy (GTDB): domain Bacteria; phylum Pseudomonadota; class Gammaproteobacteria; order Burkholderiales; family Burkholderiaceae_C; genus CAISIP01. The sequence goes on along the minus strand of CAZADK010000006.1, from coordinate 18,986 downwards.
CCAACTGCGGCATCGGCAAGCCGGCCGCTGCGATGTAGCCGACCGTGCCCTCGAAACCGCCGATCTTGCTCAGGCCGGCTGGCAGAAACAGGGCCGCCAGCAGCAGGCGGCCGATGAGGCTCAATGGGGATTGCATTGCGTTGACCATGAACAACTCCTTGAAATGGTGAAAGAAGAAAACAATACCATTGCGGCCGGGCGGCTCAGGGCGACAGGTCGAACACCAGCACCTCCGCATCGACGCCGTCATCGAACGTGAGCCGGCTCTCGCCCTGCAGGCGCAACGCGTCACCGGCATGCAGGGTCTGACCGTTCACCGTGAGGCGTCCGCGCACCAGCTGCACATAGGCCTTGCGCATGGCATCGAACGCCAGTTCGGCCGACTCACCCGCATCGAACAGTCCGGCGTACAGCGCGGCGTCGGCGTGGATACGTACCGAACCCTCGGCGCCATCCTTCGATGCGACCAGCCGCAACACGCCGCGTTTTTGCGCCTCGGCGAAGGTTTTTTGCTCGTAACCCGGCTCGACCCCGGCCGTGTCGGGCTCGATCCAGATCTGCAGGAAATGGGTCGTTGCATCGGGCGCGTGGTTGAACTCGCTGTGTTGCACGCCGGTACCGGCACTCATGCGCTGCACGTCGCCCGGCGGAATGGCCTTGACGTTGCCCAGCGTGTCCTTGTGCGCCAGGGCGCCGCTGAGCACATAGCTGATGATTTCCATGTCGCGGTGGCCGTGGGTGCCGAAGCCGGTGCCCGGCGCGATCCGGTCTTCGTTGATGACGCGCAGGTTGCCCCAGCCCATGTGGCGCGGATCGTGGTATCCGGCGAAGGAGAAACTGTGCCGCGATTGCAACCAGCCATGGTCGGCTTGGCCGCGTTCGTCTGATCTGCGTAGTTCGAGCATGAAGACCTCCAGTGCGGCGCCTCCAGATAACGGTGGCAGCCAGGGAACTGTAGGGCAGACCACTGCCAGATCCGTTCGTGCCGATTGATGGCATCATTCAAAAATATCGAACGAAAGCCGCCCGTATGCCCAAGACCTCCGATGTGCTGACGCCCGATACGCTGGCCATGCTGCAAACCATCGCTCGCACCGGCAGTTTCGCCGCGGCCGCCCGCAGCATGGGGCTGGTCCCCAGCGCGCTGACCTACCGGGTACGCCAGATCGAGGAGGCGCTGGACGTGTTGCTGTTCGATCGGCGCAGCCGCAACGCCCGGCCCACGCCGGCAGGCCAGGAGTTGCTGCGCGAAGGCGGGCGGTTGCTGGAGGAAATCGAGGCCATGGCGAACCGGGTCAAGCGGGTTGCCACCGGCTGGGAGACCCAGTTCACGATCGCCGTCGACGGTGTCGTCTCCAAACCCACGATGATGGATCTGTGCGATGCCTTTCTGGCGCTGGCGCCGCCGACCCGGCTGCGGCTGCGCGACGAGACGCTGACCGGCACGCTGGCGGCCCTGGCCTCGGGCCAGGCCGATCTGGCGATCGGCACGCCCGAGCCGCACAACGACCGCGATGTCCACGGCAAGGTGTTGGGCGACATGGCGTTCGTGTTCGCCGTGGCGCCGCACCACCCGATTGCCGCAGCACCCGAGCCGTTGTCGGACAGCCTGTTGCGCAAACACCGGGCGGTGGCCGTGGCCGACTCCGTTCAGCGCGGCAGTGGCATGACGCTGGGTTTGCTCGGCGGCCAGGACGTGTTCACCGTGCCCACGATGCTCGCCAAGCTGGATGCGCAATTGCGCGGCATCGGCTGCGGATTCGTGCCCGAACCGATGGTCAGGCCTTATTTGGCGACCGGTCGCCTGGTGGCCAAAAGCACCGAACGTGGCATTCGCATGGCCCGTCTGCACTATGCCTGGCGCAACACCGCGCCGACGCCCCCGGGCCGTGCGCTGCAGTGGTGGCTCGCGCAACTGGCCAGCGCCGCCACGCGCCAGGCCCTGCTCGATCGACATGCCCGCGCATGAACGTCGCGTTGGCGATACAGGCGTGTACAGTTCAGACAACAACCCTGGAGAACCCACCATGCCCAAGTCCCGCCATATCGCCGTCATCGGTGCCGGCATCGCAGGCCTGGCCTGCGCGCGCACCCTGGCGCAGGCCGGTCATGGGGTGACGGTGTTCGAGAAGAGCAGGCGCGCCGGCGGCCGCATGGCGACACGGGGCACTCTTTTCGGCGGCTTCGATCATGGTGCGCAATATTTCACCGTGCGCGACGAACGGTTTGCCCTGGCGCTGCAGACCGTGCCCGGCCTGTGCAAACCCTGGAGCGCCAACACGGTGCGGGTGCTCGATCCCTTGGGCCGCACCGTCGCGGCGGGCCTGCCGGCGCGCGAGGCACACTGGGTTGCGACGCCGGGCATGAACGAACTGCCGGCGCAATGGGCCCAGCCCCTGTCCGCCAGCGGTGCGATGCGGACCCAGACCCGGGTCACCCGGATCGAACGCCGCGGCCGTGCAGCGAAGCCGTGGCAGTTGCACACGGTGGGGCCGGATGTGGACGGACAACACGAGCGCCAGACCTTCGCCGATTTCGATGCCGTGGTGCTGGCCATTCCGGCCTGGCAAGCGCGCGAGTTGCTGCAGAACTCCGAACTCGCGCCGGCTTGGAGCGCACGGATCGACGCGGTGCAGGTGGCACCGTGCTGGACGCTGATGCTGGCGTTCCCGCAGGCGATGCAACCCGGCCTGAACGCGCTCGGCCCGCAGTGGAACGCGGCGCGCAGCACCCACCACCGGATCGCCTGGCTGGCGCGAGAATCGTCCAAGCCGGGCCGCTCACCGGTCGAGCGCTGGACGGTGCAGGCCAGCGCCGAATGGTCGCGCGAGCACCTGCAGGACGAACCGGCGCGGGTGCAGGCCAAATTGCTGCGCGCGTTTTCCGAAGTCACCGGCATCCGTGCCGAACCTGCCCTTGCCGAGGTGCACCGCTGGTTGTTCGCCAAGACGCTGCAACCGCTGGGCCAAAGTCACCTGTGGGATGGCGATGCAGGCCTGGGGGTCTGCGGCGACTGGTGCCTCGGGCACCGGGTCGAGGACGCGTTCGTGTCCGGCCTGGAACTGGCACTGGCTGGCGCCTGACGACCGTCAGCACAGGGGTGTGGCAGTGGCTGCGGGGTTCGGCTACATCGGCCGTTTCGCGCCCTCCCCGACCGGACCGCTGCACGCCGGTTCGCTGGTTGCGGCGCTCGCCAGCTGGCTCGATGCACGGGCCTGGAACGACGGCGTGGGCGGCCGCTGGCTGGTCCGTATCGAAGACATCGACACGCCGCGCTGTATCGCCGGAGCGGCCCAGACCATCCTGCACCAGTTGGCCCACTGCAGCTTGCTGCCCGACGATCCGCCCCAATACCAGTCGCGGCACCTGGAACGTTATGCGCGGGCGCGCGACCGTTTGATCGCCGGTGACCTGGCCTACCCCTGCGGCTGCTCGCGCAAGGACATCGAACAGGCCTTGCAGGCACAGGGCAGCGTGCACCAGCGGCACCAGGAGCGGGTCTACCCCGGCACCTGCCGCAGCGGGCTGCACGGCAAGGCCGCGGTGGCATGGCGCCTGCACACCGACAAGCTGCCAGACGAGGCCAACACCGAGCGCGCGGGGCTGCGTATGCGCGGCGCGCAGATCGACTGGACCGACCGCCGGCTGGGGCCGCAACACCAGGACGTCGCCACATCCGTCGGCGACTTCGTGCTGCAGCGTGCCGACGGCCCGTTCGCCTACCAGCTGGCGGTGGTCGTGGACGACGCCGATCAGCAGGTGAGCCACGTCGTGCGGGGCGAAGACCTGGTCGACAACACCGCACGCCAGGTCGTGTTGCAGCGCTTGCTGGGGCTGCCCACGCCGCATTACCTGCACACGCCGCTGGTGCTGGCCGCGGATGGCGAAAAGCTGTCGAAACAAAACGGTGCCACGGCGATCGAGACCCGCCAGCCCCTGGCCGCCCTGCTGCACGCTGCCGGCGCGCTGGGACTGCCCGGCCATGCCGGACCGGTGGGCGACGCACTGGCGAGCTGGGTGGGTGCATGGCGCGATCTCTACAATCCGGGGCCGTGACCGCTTCTTCCGATTTCCCCACCACGACAACCCCGCGCGCCACGCGCGCACCTGCCGACGTCGCCCACCCCAAGGCGATCCGCAGCTTCGTGCGCCGCGCCGGTCGAACCACTGTCGGGCAAAGCCGCGCGCTGCAGGAACTCGGCCCGCGTTTGCTGGTTCCGTATCGCGAAGGGCAAGAAACCCTGGCGGGCCTGTACCCGCAGTTGGCTGCGCAGGAGCCGGTCGCCGCGGCGCAGCGGCCGCTGGTGCTGGAGATCGGTTTCGGCATGGGAGAGGCCAGCGCGCAGATCGCCGCCACGCTGCCCGGCACCGATTTCCTGTGCTGCGAGGTGCATGAGCCCGGCGTGGGTGCCTTGCTCAAACGCATCGGCGAGCAGGGTCTGCACAATATCCGCATCCTGGCCCACGATGCGGTCGAGGTGCTGGACCACATGTTGCCGGTCTGGGAACCCGCGCAGCCGCAGCGCGGCCTGGACGGCGTGCACATCTTTTTCCCCGACCCCTGGCACAAGAAGCGCCACCACAAGCGCCGCCTGATTCAGGCTGCGCTGGTGCACCGGTTGGCCAGCCGCCTCAAGCCGGGCGGTTACCTGCATTGCGCCACCGACTGGCAGCCGTATGCGCAACAGATTTTGCAGGTGTTGTCGCACGAAGCGCTGCTGATCAACCGGCAGCGCGAAGGCCCCCCCGCGCTGCAGGGTTATGCGGCGCGCCCGGCCTACCGGCCGCTGACCAAGTTCGAGCAACGCGGCGTGCGGCTGGGCCACGGCGTGTGGGACATCGTGTTCCATCGCGCCTGAGCGGCCGCCGGGGTCGCGACGTGACCACTGCACCAAAGCGCAACCCGCCCGAGCCGGCCGCCGGTTATCGACCACCGACGATCGACGGTGTCGGGCCGAGTTGTGTCGGACTGCAGGCCGGGGCTTGGGCGAACCTGCTCGACTTCCTGGCCCATCGTTTTCCGGAGCAAGGCCGCGCCGAATGGGCGCGCCGAATGGCCGCTGGCAAGGTGCTGGACGAGTCCGGACAAGCCATCGACGCGCACGACCCTTATCCCGGCAGGGGCCGACTGTTTTATTACCGGGATTGCGGCGCCGAAACGGTGCCGGTGTTCGATGCGCCGGTCCTGTTCCGCAACGAGCACCTGCTGGTGATCGACAAGCCACACCGGATGCCGGTCGTGCCCTCCGGCCGATACCTGCAGCAATCCCTGCTGGTGCGGCTCAAGCGGGAACTGGGCATCGACACCGTGACGCCGATCCACCGCATCGACCGCGACACCGCTGGGCTGGTGATGTTCTCGCTGCAGCCGCACACCCGGGACGCCTACCATGCCTTGTTTCGCCATCGCCAGGTGCACAAGACCTATGAAGCAGTGGCGCCCTGGCGTGCGGAGCTGGCGCTGCCGCTGACCCGGCGCAGCCGGATCGGACCGGGGATCCATTTCCTGCAGCAGTGTGAACACGCAGGCGAGCCCAACGCCGAGACGCGGATCATCCTGCTCAGGACCCTGGGCGCACGGGCCCTGTACCGCTTGCATCCGGTGACCGGTCAGCGCCATCAGTTGCGGGTGCACATGGCGGCGCTGGGCCTGGCGATCGCCGGCGACGGCATCTATCCGGACCTGTTACCCGAGCACCGCAGCGACCCCGACCGGCCGCTGCAGCTGCTGGCGCGCGCGATCGCATTCACTGACCCGATCGACGGCACCGCGCGAGCGTTCACGAGCCGGCGCACACTGGCACTGGCCGGGCCCGATGGCGCAGTCGCGGGGCACTGACGGCCTCGCCAACGGGCCGAGCGCGGTCATTTCCGACGCTGCCCGCGCAGAGTCACCCTACAAACGGCGGTTGAATGCGCCCCTGCGCGCCCCGATGGGCGCGCAGGGGTAGTTCGATTTTCAGTGCCGGTGCAACAGGCTGCCCACCAAGCTGACCAGCGCGATGCCCGTGATCAGCCAGGCGATCTGCGCCGCAGTCTGGCGCGCGCTGAGGCGGGTTTGCAGCTGGGGTATCAGATCTGCCAGCGCCACGTAGACAAAACTGCTGCTGGCCACGACCAGGAAATACGGCAGCAACTCCACCAGCGGTTCGACCAGCACATATCCAACCAGCCCGCCCAGCGCGGTGACGGAACCGGCCAAGGTCACCTTGATCAGCGCGGCCTTGCGGTCGCCCGAACTGGCTCGCAACACCATCAGGTCGCCCATGTGGTGCGGCACCTCGTGTGCAAGCACGGCCACGGCTGCGATCAGACCGAGGCGCATGTCAGCGAGGAAGGCCGAGGCGATCAGCACACCGTCGCCGAAGCAATGGACCGAATCGCCCGCCAGCACCGCCCAGCTACCAGGGTTGTTCGGTTGCCCCTGATCGTGCCGGTGAGCGGCATGGCCATGTCCGTGGTCGCGGTTACCGTGGTGGTGTTCATGCCCGTGGTGCCAGAGTTCAGCCTTGTCCAGCAGGAAAAAAAACACCAGGCCCACCAGCAGCGCCGTGAACAGCCTGTGCGGCTCGATCGCGCTTTCAAAGGCCTCGGGCAACAGGTGCATGAAGGCCGTCGCCAGCAGGGCACCCGCGGCCAGACTCAACATGTGCTGCGTATAACGCGCCAGCACGCCAAAACTCAACAAGGCTGCCAGCCATACACTGCCGATGCCGGCGGTCAGCGTACCGAGCAGGATCGCGCCCAGGATCATGAAGAAACGTTCTTTGTCGGGTGCGGCCGGGTACTTCCGGCCGGGAATTTTCATGCATGTGCGGTGGCTGGGCTTCGGCGCGCCATCGAACAAGCGTGCACGATGTCTCGTTTCGCACCGCCGAAACCTGCATGGCAGGGCGAAGTGTCGCAGATTTCCGGCCGGCGTCTGGCAGCATACGGGTTAAGTCTCGACCATGAAATGCCGATATGGCACAGATACCCCGCTCAACCTCACTACCGCAAGACCCCCGCATGCCCATGACCCCGGTGGCGCCACCCAGCGCAGCTTCCCCGCCGCGGTCCGCGATCGTTCCCGCGCTGGTGCTGGCAGGCGGGATCTGCGCCGCACTGGCATGGTGGCTGACCGGGACGACGAACAACGGCGTCCCGACAGGTCTTCTGGTGGCGCTGCAGGTTGTGCTGCCCGTGGCCGCGTGCGTGCTGGTGCTGCTGCGGCGCGAACATGCCTTGCGCCAGGCCCAAGCCGCGCTGGCGCGCAGCACCGCGCAGGGAAAGGCGACGGGACAGGCGCTCAAGGTGATGGAGCGCGAACGCGACCAGTTGGCGCGGGCACAGCACCTGACCAGCGCCGCGAACGAAAAGCTGGCGCACCAGTCGGCTACGGACGGCCTGACCGGCATCACCAATCGGCGCCGCTTCGACGAGATCATGGAGGTGGAGTGGCTGCGCGCAGCCCGCGCCGGCACCAGCCTCGGCCTGCTTGTCGTCGACATCGACTATTTCAAGCGCTTCAACGACCACTACGGCCATGTCGCAGGTGACGAATGCCTGCGCCGCGTCGCCCAGTTGCTGCAGACCTGCGTACGGCGCGCAGGCGAACTCGTGGCCCGCTACGGGGGCGAGGAATTCGCGATCCTGCTGCCAGGCGCGGGGATTGCGCAGGCGAGGGAGCTGGCACAACGCTGCCTCGAGGGTGTTGCCGGCATGGGCCTGCCACATGCGGCCTCGCCCACCACCGACCATGTCAGCTTCAGTATCGGCATTGCCCAGGTGATCCCGGTTGCGGCGCAAGCCCCGACGAGCCTGGTCAACGCCGCCGATGCCGCGATGTACCGTGCCAAGACGGCTGGGCGCGCCCGGTATGCGGTGGCCGGCCTGGCGGACTGGGAGATCGACAAGGACGCACCCCGCTCCCAGGCCGCCGACCTCAGCTGAGGTCGCCCCCAACCCTGGCTTCGCCAGGCCCCCCGAGGGGGTGCGAGGAAACTTGCAAACTCAGTGGGCCTGGTCCCAATTGGCGCCGACTCCGATCTCGGCGACGAGCGGCACCCGCAGCGATGCGACAGACGCCATCAGCTCCGGGATCGCCTGGCGCAACCAGTCCACCTCGTCGGCCGGCACCTCGAACACGAGTTCGTCGTGCACCTGCATGATCATCTTCGTCGCACGTTCCTGCGCGTCGAGCACCTGCTGGACCTTGACCATGCTGAGCTTGATCAGGTCTGCAGCGGTGCCCTGCATCGGCGCATTGATGGCCTGGCGTTCGGCGCCGCTGCGCCGGGGCCCGTTCGGTGACCGGATCTCGGGCAGGTACAGGCGCCGGCCGAAGACGGTCTCGACATAACCCTGTTCGCGCGCCTGTTCGCGGGTTTCGTCCATGTAGCGCCTGACACCCGGGTAACGCTGGAAATAGCGCTCGATATAGTTCTTGGCCGCCGTGTTGTCGATCGACAGGCTGCGCGCCAGACCGAACGCGCTCATGCCGTAGATCAGGCCGAAGTTGATGACCTTGGCATATCGGCGCTGCTCGCTGCTGACCTGCTCCGGCGCCACGCCGAACACCTCGGCCGCAGTGGCGCGGTGCACGTCCATGCCCTCGGCAAAGGCCCGCACCAGCGCCGCATCCTCGCTGATGTGCGCCATGATGCGCAGTTCGATCTGGCTGTAGTCGGCGCTGGCGATCACATGGCCTGGCGGCGCCACGAAGGCCTCGCGCACCCGGCGGCCCTCGGCGGTGCGAATCGGGATATTTTGCAGGTTCGGATCGTTGCTCGACAGGCGGCCGGTCACCGCCACCGCCTGTGCGTAGTGGGTGTGCACGCGGCCCGAGCGCGGCAGCGCGAGTTGCGCCAGCTTGTCGGTGTAGGTGCCCTTGAGCTTGGCCAGGCCGCGGTGCTCCAGGATCTTGGCCGGCAGCGGGAAATCCTCGGCCAGTTTCTCGAGCACCTCCTCGTCGGTGCTTGGCGCGCCGGTGGCTGTTTTCTTGATCACCGGCAGGCCGAGCTTGCCGAACAGGATCTCGCCGATCTGCTTCGGGCTGCCCAGGTTGAACGGCTGGCCGGCCAGCGCGTGCGCCTCGGCCTCCAATTGCATGATGCGCTGGCCCAGCTCATGGCTCTGCGCCGCAAGCGTCGGCGCATCGATCAACACGCCGTTGCGCTCAATCCGGTACAGAGCCTCGCTGGAGTCGATCTCGAGCTGGTAAATGAAGGCCAGCTTGGCATCGGCCTGGATACGCGGCCAAAGCGAACGGTGCACGTCCAGCGTCTGGTCCGAGTCCTCGCAGGAATACTCGGCTGCGCGCGCGATGTCGACCTGGTCGAAACCGATCTGGTGCGCACCCTTGCCGCACAGGTCTTCGTAACCGATGCCACTGCGCCCCAGGTGCCGCTCGGCCAGGCTGGCCAGGCCATGGGGCCGATGCACCTCGAGCACATAACTCTGCAGCATGGTGTCGTGCACATACCCCTGCACCTCGATGCCATGGTTGGCAAACACGTGGCGGTCGTACTTGATGTGCTGACCCAGCTTGGGACAAGCCGCGTCCTCCAGCCAGGGCTTGAGCCGCTCGAGCACCGCTTCGCGCGGCAACTGGTCCGCCACACCCGGGTAATTGTGCGCCAGCGGCACGTAGGCGGCCTGGCCCGGCTCGACACTGAAGCTCACTCCGACGATCTCGGCCCGCATGGCGTCCAGCGAGGTGGTCTCGGTATCCACCGCCGACAGCGCAGCGGCGCGCAGCTTGTCAAGCCAGGTATCGAGCTGGCTCCACTCGAAGATGGTCTCGTAGAGTGTTGTTGCCGCGGCCGTCTTCGGCGCCAGCTGTTCCGCTGCACCCGGGCTGTCGGCTGCGGCAAGATCGCGGGCACCGGTGCTTGGCGCAGCCGGGTCCGGCCCGCTGGCCGACAAGGCCCGCACCAGGCCCTTGAAGCCGTAGGTCTCGTAGAACTGCGCCAAGCCGGCGGCATCCGGCGCGCCGATCGCGATTGCGTCGAGTGCCGGCAACCCGGCAACCCATTCGCCCAGGTCGCAGTCGGTCTTGACAGTGAGCAGGCTGCGTCCGGTCGGCAACCAGTCCAGCGCCTTGCGCAGATTCTGGCCCGCCACGCCCTTGATCGCATCGGCCTGCGCCACCAGGGCATCGAGCGAACCGTATTCCTGCAACCACTTGGCAGCGGTCTTGGGCCCGACCTTCTCGACGCCCGGCACGTTGTCGACGGTATCGCCCACCAGGGTCTGGAAGTCGACCATCAGCCGGGCCGGCACGCCGAATTCAGCCTCGACACCTGCCAGATCACGCCGCTTGCCAGTCATCGTGTCGACGACGGTGATGTGCTCGTTGACCAGCTGGGCCAGATCCTTGTCGCCACTGGAGATGATGACCTGGTAGCCGTTGGCGGCCGCGGTTGCCGCCAGCGTGCCGATCACGTCATCGGCCTCGACACCGGGTACGTCGAGCACCTTCCACCCCAACAGGCGCACCACGTCGTGGATCGGCGGGATCTGGGCGCGCAGGTCGTCCGGCATCGGGCTGCGCTGGGCCTTGTATTGCGGATAGATCGCATCTCGGAAGGTCGGGCCCTTGGCGTCGAAGACGCAGGCCGCGTATTGGGCCGGGATCTCCTTGCGCAGGCTGCGCATCATGTTGACCATGCCCCGGATCGCGCCGGTCGCGGCACTGGCAGGGTCGTCCGGCACGGCGCGCAGGTCCGGCATCGCATGGTAGGCACGGTAGAGGTAACTCGATCCATCGACCAGCAGCAGCGTGAGTCGGGGCGGTGCGGGTTCCGCAAGGTCAGTGGGAGTCGCGGGAACGTTCATCGCGCCATTGTGCCTGCCACCGACCGGACGCGGTGCACCTACAATCGCGCCCATGCCCCACTACCGTTTCGCCATCACTGCCCTGCTGGCCTCGACCCTGGCCTGGAGCGTATCGTCTTTTGCACAGAACGCGCCGGCCGATGGGGCTGCGCCTGTGGCGGGCGGGCGCGCGGACCAGCTTATCGAACGTATCCAGATCGAGGATGGCGGCGCGCGCATCGACGAACTGCGCGTGGGCGGCCAAACCCAGAGCATCGTGGTATCACCCAAGGGCGGGATGCCGGCATACGAAATCCAGCCTGGCGGGACCAACCGCAACCTGACGCGCGGTGAGCGCGGCAATGGCACGACGACCGGCGGCACGCGGGTCTGGAAACTGCTGGACTTCTAGCACCACCGCGGATCCATGGCGGTATACACGGAGGTCGCGCCCGATGAGGCGGACGACCTGATCCACAGGCTCGGTCTGGGCCATCTGAATGCGATGCAGGGCTGCGCCGGTGGCATCGAGAACACCAACTACTTCGTCAGCACGAGCCAGGGAGAATATGTGTTGACGCTGTTCGAGCGCCTGAGCTTCGAGCAGCTGCCGTTTTACCTGGCCTTGATGAAACACCTGGCCGCGCGCGACATTCCAGTGCCGGACCCGGCGCAGGACACGGGCGGCGTCTACCTGCACCGGCTCAAGGGCAAGCCCGTCACGGTGGTCAACCGCCTGTCTGGCAAGAGCGCGTTGGCGCCCGATGCCAGCCACTGCACCGCAGTGGGAGCCATGCTGGCGCGCATGCACCTGGCCGGCCGCGACTTCCCGCTGATGCAGCCCAACCTGCGCGCGCTGCCATGGTGGAACGAGACCATACCCGTGGTGCTGCCGCATGTCGATGGGCCGCAGGCGGACCTGTTGCGCTCGGAGCTCGCCTACCAGAACCATGTTGCCGAATCGTCTGCTTACCGGGCACTGCCGCGCGGGGCCATCCACGCCGACCTGTTTCGCGACAACGTGTTGTTCGATACCGGCGTCGACGCACCCGATCCGCAGGGCAAGCCCCGGCTCAGTGGTTTCTTCGATTTTTATTTCGCCGGCGTCGATACCTGGCTGTTCGACATCGCGGTCTGCCTGAACGACTGGTGCATCGACCTGGGCACCGGCGCAGCCGACCGGGATCGCAGCCGCAGCATGCTGGCCGCTTACAACACTGTGCGTCCGCTCACGGCGCCCGAACGCCGCTTGTTGCCGGCCATGCTGCGGGCCGGCGCGCTGCGGTTCTGGCTCTCGCGTCTGTGGGACCTGTACCTGCCGCGCGAGGCATCGATGCTCAAGGCCCACGACCCGACTCACTTTGAACGGGTGCTCCGCGCGCGCGTGCGGCACGTATTGACCCCGCGCTGCCTCGACTTATGAATGTGGTGCATCGGCCGGCCCGGGAGCAGCCCGACCTGCGCTTTGGCCGACAATAGGCGTTTGACATGTACGCGGACGCCAGTTGCCGCACACCCCGAAAGACCGGCATCACCGCACCATGAAACTTCACATCGTTCCAGCGCGGACCGGCATTACATGGGTCAAGCTGGGTATCCGCACCTTCTTCCGTCAGCCGCTGGCCTTGTCGGGCCTGTTCTTCATGTTCCTGGCCGTGATGTCGCTGGCCAGCATGGTCCCGGTTGTCGGGCTGGGACTGGCCATGGCCTTGTTGCCGGCCTGCACGCTGGGCCTGATGGCCGCCAGCAAGGAGGCCGATGCCGGAAATTTCCCGATGCCGCTGGTGTTCCTGAGCGCATTCCGCGCCGGGCGCCAGCAGTTGAGGGCGATGCTGACCCTGGGCGTGATGTACGGCGTTGGGCTGGCCATCGTGATGGGCGTCACCGCGTTGTTCGACGAGGGCCGCTTCGCAGCGGGCTACCTGGCCGGCAGCGCACCGTCGATCGACATGGCGCGCGATACCGACAGCCGGGCTGCGATGATGGCCTTCCTGGTGCTGCAACTGCCGCTGTCGCTGATGTTCTGGCATGCGCCGGCACTGGTGCACTGGCACCAGGTGCCACCACTCAAGAGTGTGTTCTTCAGCCTGGTGGCCTGCCTACGCAACCTGCTGGCCTTCACGGTGTTCGGCCTGGCGTGGATCTCGATCACGATGGCGCTGATCGTCGTCGTCTCGTTGCTGACCGGAATACTGGGCAATCCGCAGGTCGCCGGCGTGGTGCTGCTGCCGGGTACGCTGATGATTGCCGCGATGATCTTCACCTCGACCTATTTCTCATTCCGCGACTGTTTCCTGACCGACCCCGACACGGTGGTGCCCGACCCGTCGGCCCCATGACGACTCAAGTGACGACTCAAGTGACGACTCAAGAGCGCAGCGAGTACAGTTGTCTTTGAACGCAAACCGTCACCGCACCGTAGCGTGAGGAGAAAACATGCACCGCCACATCCTGGTTGACCGCACCGAAAAAGAAGTCCTGTGGTTTCAGCGCCGCAGTTTCCTGGGCGCTGCCGCCGCATGGACGGCCTTGGGTGGTTACGCATCGGCCCAGGCGCAGTCGCGCAGCAACATCGTCGAGTTGCAGGGAGATGCCCTGCTCAACGGGCGACGACTGCTGCCGCAGGACACGATTCAGACTGGCGACCAGATCGCGACCGGGCCTGGCGCGGCGCTGGTATTCGTCGTTGGCAATTCCTCGTTCCAGGTACGCCAGAATTCGCAAATGTCGGTCGAGCGCGGCGACTCGCTCAATGCCGTCAGCGTGTTGCGTTTGCTCGCCGGAGCGGTTGCCAGCGTCTGGGGGCGCGGCAACACGCGACAGATCGTGACCCCCACGCTCACTGCCGGCATCCGCGGTACCGGCGTTTATGCCGAGGTGCCGGCCGACGGCAACGGACGCAGCTATTTCTGCAATTGTTACGGCACCATCGACCTGGCGGCCGGCGCTGATCGCATGACCAGCCAATCCGGTTACCACCAGGCGTTCTGGGCTGAAGTACAGGCCAGGGATGGCCGCATGCTGACCCCGGCAGGAGCAATCAACCATACGGACGAGGAGCTCGAGATGCTGGCGCGCCTGGCGGGCCAGCGTACCGCGTGGCAGATCGTGGGCAAGAAAGGTGTGAAGGACGGGCGCGGCTACCTCGAAGACAAGCCTGGTCAGGCCCATCCGGCGTCGATGCCGCGCCGCTGAGACACCGCCATCAACGCGGCGGCGACTGCAGGCCTGGCCTGCGGCACGGGCGCTTTCAGTTCTTCGTCTTGTACTCGGCGATCGCCTTGGCCAGATCGACATATTCCTCGCAGCTGGTGTTGCCGCAGATCTGCGCCAGCGACGCCAGGTGTTTCTCCGCCTCCTGCGGCTTCTTGTCCATCAAGTAGGCCTCGCCAATGTATTCGTGCGCGCCCTTGTGCCGCGCATCGAGATCGATCGCCTTCCTGTAGTGCTCGAATGCCTTGGCCAGGTTCGGGGTAGCCTGCTTGCGGTAGCTGTAACCCAGCAGGTTGTGGATATCGGCGTTGCGCGGCTCGTCGCGTACCGCCCGATTCAGTTCCCCCAGGGCCTTGCGCCAGTCCTTGTTCTGGATTGCCTGGCGCGCAGCATCGATCCGCTCGCTGGCACTGGGAGGGACGTAGTTCGAACTGGTGTCGGCCGCCTGCAACAGCGGGCAGGCCAATGCGGCAACGAGCAACGAGGCGACGGCAGGAAGTTTCATGGCAGTGACCAAGGTTGAAATCGGCTTCGACCCACCCGCAGACCCAGGAGTTCCACCCACCAGCCGTTGTGCTGGACTGGTGTGTGAAACTGCCGGGGTGTGCCGGTCAGGGAACCGGCGTCAGCTTGGCCACCGACAAGGCCAGCCACTTGGTTCCGTGGCGCGGGAAGTCGATCTGGGCCCGGGCGTCGGCGCCCGTACCCTCGAGCACCCGCACGGTGCCTTCGCCGAACTTGGCGTGGAACACCTTCATCTTCACGCGCAGGCCGTGGCCAGTATCCGACTGCCGGGGTACCGATGCGGGGAGCGCGTGTGAAGGAATGGGCCGCGCCGGCGCGTTGAAGTCGCGCTGGCTCCAGGCCGTGGCCGCCGAGGGCATGTCACCGAATCCCGCGCGTTTGGGCGTGAGCCACTTCAGTGCCTGCTCCGGCAACTCGTCGAAGAAACGGCTGCGCATGTTGTAGCGCGTCTGTCCGTGCAGCATGCGGGTCTGCGAATGGCTCAGGTACAGGCGCTGGCGCGCCCGGGTGATCGCCACGTACATCAGGCGGCGTTCTTCCTCCAGCCCGTCATGGTCGCTCATCGCGTTCTCGTGCGGGAACAGGCCCTCCTCCATGCCGCCGATGAAAACACAGTCGAACTCCAGCCCCTTGCTGGCGTGCACCGTCATCAGCTGGACCGCATCCTGACCGGCCTGGGCCTGGTTGTCACCCGACTCCAGCGCCGCGTGGGTCAGGAAAGCGGCCAGCGGCGACAAGGTCTCGCCGGTTTCCGCGTCCGGTGGCGGCGCCATCTCGCTCGAGGCAGGCGCCAGTTCGTCGATCGGCAGCGCCACCGCATCGCGCCCGAAACCTTCCTGTGTCACGAAGCTCTCGGCCGCGTTGACCAGCTCTTCCAGGTTCTCGATCCGGTCCGCGCCCTCGCGTTCGGTCTGGTAGTGTTCGACCAGCGAGCTGTGCTCGAGCACCCGTTCGATGATCTCGCGCAGCGACAGGCCCTGCGTCTGTTCGCGCAACACGTCGATGCGGGCCACGAAGTTGCCCAGGTTGGCACCGGCCTTGCCCGACACCGCCGCCGTTGCATCGTGCAGCGACTTGCCCAGGCTGCGGGCCGCGTCCTGCAACTGCTCCAGGCTGCGTGCGCCGATGCCGCGCGGCGGGAAGTTGACGACACGCAGGAAACTCGTGTCGTCGCCGGGGTTCTCCAGCAAGCGCAGGTAGGCCAGCGCATGCTTGATCTCGGCGCGCTCGAAAAATCGCAAACCGCCATAGACGCGGTACGGCATGCCGGCGTTGAACAAAGCCGTCTCGATGACCCGGCTTTGCGCATTGCTGCGATAGAGCACCGCGATCTCCTTGCGCTCCATGCCGCCCTGCACCAGATGGCGCATCTCCTCGACCATCCACTGCGCCTCGGCCAGATCACTGGGTGACTCGACCACCCGCACCGGTTCGCCCGGCCCCCGGTCGGTACGCAGGTTCTTGCCCAGGCGCTTGTTGTTGTGGCTGATCAACGCATTGGCGCTGTCCAGGATGTTGCTGTAGCTGCGGTAATTCTGCTCGAGTTTGATCTGGTGCGCGACGCGGAATTCGCGCACGAAGTCGGCCATGTTGCCGACCCGCGCGCCGCGAAACGCGTAGATGCTCTGGTCGTCATCGCCCACCGCCAGCACGCAACCGGTGGGACGGAAGCCCGGATCGCCGGCCATCGTGGCATTGCCGCTGGCGCCGGCCAGCATCTTGATCCAGGCATATTGCAGCTTGTTGGTGTCCTGGAACTCATCGATCAGGATATGGCGAAAACGGCGCTGGTAGTGTTCGCGGATCGGATCGTTGTCGCGCAGCAATTCGAAACTGCGCAGCATCAGCTCGCCGAAGTCGACCACGCCCTCGCGCTGGCACTGCTCCTCGTAGAGCTGGTAGATCTCGACCTTCTTGCGCGTGTCGGCGTCGCGCGCATCCACCATGTTGGGCCGCAGGCCGTCTTCCTTGCAGCCGGCGATGAACCACGCCAGCTGCTTGGGCGGGAAACGCTCATCGTCGATGTTGTACTGCTTGACCAGCCGCTTGATCGCCGAGAGCTGGTCCTGCGTGTCCAGGATCTGGAACGCCTGCGGCAGGTTGGCCAGCTTGCAATGTGCGCGCAGGAAACGGTTGCACAGCCCGTGGAAGGTGCCGATCCACATGCCGCGCACATTGACCGGCAACAGGCTGGTCAGCCGCGTCATCATCTCCTTGGCCGCCTTGTTGGTGAAGGTCACAGCCAGTATGCCGGCCGGCGACACCTGAGCGGTCTGCAACAGCCAGGCGATGCGTGTGGTCAGCACCCGCGTCTTGCCCGAGCCGGCCCCGGCCAGGATCAGGGCGTGTTCGGCGGGCAGGGTGACGGCGGCGCGTTGTTCGGGGTTCAGGCTGTTCAGCAGCGGGCCGGTGGCCGGTTGGAATGCAGTCGACACAGGATTCATCAGGTGATTGTAGGAACCCTCCCCCATCCAGGGGGTGACTCAGCCACGATGGTCCCCAAAGCTGCTTCTTCGATGGGAGGCGTGGTGCGCGATCGTCACACAGTCGCGTTTCAAAGCGCAATAATGGCTCTCTCGTTCGTTGACAAGCAACCAAGTCCGCGAACAAATCGAGGCTCCAGCCCATCCACTACGCTTCACGCTCATGGAACATACGTCGAACTTCAAGCGCAGGTTAGCCGCCGTAGCGTTTGCCGATGTTGCCGGCTGGTCGCTGCAGATTGGCCAGAACGATACCGCGACCTTGCACGCATGGAAGCATCTGCGTTCACAGGTCATCGAGCCGCTGATCCAGGCATATGACGGCAGACTGCTCGAGATCCAGGGCGATGCCATGCTGATCGAGTTCGGCAGTGCGGTGGCGGCGGTGAACTGGGCCATTGATGTGCAGCGAGGTGCTGCCGAGCTTGGTGGCAACACCACCCATGAAGCCCTGAAGCTGCGTATTGGTGTCAATGTCGAGGATGTGATCGTCGACGATGGCAAACTCATCGGCGACGGCGTCAACATTGCCGCGCGCATCCACCAGGCCGCCGGTGTCGGCGAGATCGTGGCGACCCACAATGTGCGCGAACTGGTGCGCAACAAATCCGCCGTCAGCTTCGTCGACCTGGGCGAGCAGCAGTTCAAACACATCAGCCGCAAGATCCACGTCTACCGGGTGCAATCGGGCGCCGCCGGATCACCGGCCGGTCGCGCCGCGCAGCCGAGCCGATCCTGGGGCTCGCGACCGGCCATCGCCGTGTTGCCGTTTCGCACGCTCGGAGGCGACGCGGGAGATGCCTATTTTGGTGAAGGTATCACCGAGGACATCATCAACGCCTTGTCACGCAGCCATTCGTTGTTTGTCATCGCTCGCAACTCCACGTTGCGCTACCGCGATGCCCCCGGCGACCTGCGCCAGGTGGCCGACGAACTCGGCGTGCGGTACCTGCTGCAAGGCAGCGTCCGGCGCAGCGCGCCACGCCTGCGCATCACCTGTGATCTGGTCGATGCAACCACACTGGGCACGGTGTTGTCGGACAAATTCGACGGCACGGACGAAGACATCTTCCTGTTCCAGGACCAGATCGCAGCCGGCATCGTCGGCAAGCTCGAACCCAAGCTGTTGCAGGTGGAATCGGCCCGGGCGCTGCAAAAACCAACCGAAAGCCTGGATGCGTACGATTGCGTGCTGCGCGCCCTGCCGTTCCTCTATGCCTTTGAAGACGGGAAGTTCGAGGCCGCTGGCGAGAGCCTGCGCATGGCGATCGAGATCGACCCTTCCTATGCCCAGGCACACGCCTGGCTGGCCTGGTGGTATAACCTTGCTGCTGGCGAAGGCCGCTCCGTCAACATCGAACGCGACCGGATCCTCGGCGTTCGTGCGGCCATGACGGGAGTCCAGCTCGACCCTGACGACGCCTTCTGCCTGGCCGTCGCTGCGCACGTGCAGGCCTATCTGCATAAAAGCCCCGAGGTCGCAGCCGATGGTTTCGATCGCGCCATCCTGCTCAACGAGAACAGCGCCTTCGCCTGGGGCATAAGTGCACCGACGCAGTGTTACCTGGGCCATCCCGACGACGCCCTGGAACGGCTGCGCAACGCCTGGCGGCTGAGCCCGTTCGACCCACTCAATTTCATGTACTGGACGGTTGCCGGCATCGCCGAGTTCATCGCTGGGCGCGATGACCAGGCCATTGCCTGGCTGCGCAAGTCGCAACGAGCCAACCCGCGTTTCGTGCCTTGCCACCGGACACTGGTCGCCGCGCTGGCGATGTCGGGCGATATCGACGCAGCACGCCGAACGGCCGGCGACCTGCTTTCCGTCGATCCGACGTTTCGGGTTTCCGCGTTCACGGCCTGGTACCCGCTTCGCGGTTCAGGCCACCTTGCCCGCATGGAGCAAGGTCTGCTGTTGGCGGGGTTGCCCGCATAGTCTTGTTCGTCAACCAAGGAGAAAAACCATGG
>CAZADK010000005.1:0-27107 GCA_964483855.1 uncultured Rhodoferax sp. | reverse complement strand
CGGCCTTCAGGCGCTTCGAGACCTGTCGGGTCGCCCTCAGCAGGAACCCACCCGATGCTCTTCGACGATTTTTCCGCCCGCTCTCTCGGCCTCGCCAATCGCATGGTCATGGCGCCGCTCACACGCAGCCGGGCGACGCCAGCGCACACGCCGAATTCACTGATGGCCACCTATTACGGCCAGCGGGCATCTGCCGGTTTGATCATTTCGGATGGCACCTCGCCCAGCCCCAATGGCTTGGGCTACGCGCGCATCCCCGGGCTGTATGACAAGGCCCAGGTCGATGCCTGGAAGGACGCGACGACCGCGGTCCACGCGCCCGGCGGCAAGATGTTCGTGCAGTTTATGCGTTGCGGCCGCGTGGCCCATGTCGCCAATTTGCCCGCTGGCGCCGAGGTGCTTGGGCCCGGCGTTGCCGTGTGCCCCGGTGAGATGCTCACCGACACGCTGGGCATGCAGCCGCACAGCGTGCCGCGCGCCATGACTGAGGCCGATATCGCCGACACCGTCCGGGAGCATGCGACGGCAGCGAAGCTCGCGCTTGAGGCGGGCTTCGACGGCGTCGAACTGCACGGCGCCAACGGCTGTCTTATCGAGCAGGTCCTCAATCCGATCATCAACTCGCGCACCGACGGTTATGGCGGCAGCATCGAAGGCCGCAACCGCCTGGCGCTGGAGATCGCGCGCGCGACGGTCGCGGCGATTGGCCGCGACCGCGTCGGTATCCGGCTCTCGCCCTTTGGCGTGTGCAACGGCACCGGCGAGTTCCCTGAGGTTCGGGCGCAGTACCTGACACTGGCCAAATCTCTTTCTGAACTGGGCCTGCTCGACATCCACCTGGTCGATCATTCGGCCATGGGTGCAGCGCCGGTCCCCACCGATTTCAAGCTCGCGCTGCGAGCCGGTTTCAACGGCCTGTTCATTCTGTGTGGCGGCTTCGACTGTGCCAGCGCCGAACAGGCGTTGATTGACAAGCGCGGCGACCTGATCGCCTTCGGGCGCCCATTCCTGGCCAACCCCGACCTGGTGGCTCGGATGCGCAAGGACGCACCGCTCAACCCGCCGGACGTGGCCACGTTCTACACGCCCGGTGCCAAGGGCTATACCGACTACCCCCCCTGGCGACCTGACTACAGTGCGGCGGCGTTGCTGCATGGCCACGTGGTGAATTCGCCAAGTTCGTAATGCGGGAGATGGGCAAGCCCATCAACGAAGCGCGCCGCTTGCTCAGGACGGGGAAGTCCGTTTCAGTCGTTGGACGCCTCGGAGAACTCTTCGAATGCCGCGATTGCACTGGCCGCATACATCAGCGATGGGCCGCCGCCCATGTACGTCGCCACGCCCAGCGTCTCACTGACCTCCTCGCGCGTCACCCCGAGCTTGACCAGCGTCTGCATGTGAAAGCCGATGCAGGGGTCGCACCGCGCCGCGACACTTAGCGCCAAGGCGATCAGTTCTTTGCATTTTCTGTCGAGCACACCTGCGGCTGTGGCTGCACGACCGAGCTCGCCAAAGCCCTTCATGACATCTGGCGTGCTCGCCCGCAGGGGCGCGAGGTTGGCGGACACGTTCTGCGTCAGCGCGCGGAAGTTGGTGGTGTAGCTGGACAAGGCAAGTCCTCACGAGGGTTCAACATTGGGCGGCAGGCGGCTTGATGGCGCAGTTGCCAAGACTGAATGCGAGGTAGGCGGGGCATAGCCGGAAAAGACCCGTGGCCAAGGGCACCACGCCAGTCCATCCCCATGGACCGCTCGCGCCCACGATTACAGCACCGGTCAAAGCGGCGCCGTCGACGCTTCGGACGACCCGGTTCACGGTACCTGTGTTTTGCAGCATGGTGACTACTGAGTGTCTCGCGATCTTGCAGTCCCTGGCACAACCCGGCCATGATGCAGATCAAGAAGCGATGCCATCGCGGTAATGAAAAAGCCAGGCTTCGACGCCTGCTTCATCAATGCCCAGGCTTTTGAGGCTCTACGTGCGGCATGCAACAGACAGCACACGTAGACGCTGAGACGCTTGGTCCATGAATACCCGTCCCTTGCGCAAGCCCCGCAGTCGTGCCGTCGCAGTCGGCATTGCGGCAATGTTGGTACTTGCAATGAGCACCTTCGCCATGTCAACTCATGCCACGGAAGAGCCGGAGTACCAGGTCGTTCGCCAACTCAAGGATATCGAGGTGCGCCAATACGCCGCCTACGCCGCCGCCGAAGTCGTGGTGGACGGCCCGGCAGCGGAGGCGGGCAATCAGGCGTTTCCCATCCTGGCCGGCTACATCTTTGGCAAGAACAAGGGCGAGCGCAAGTTCGCGATGACAGCACCGGTCACACAGGTGGCGGCACCGGTGAAGCTGGAGATGACTGCGCCGGTAACGCAGACAGCCGCACCCGGCGGCTTCCTGGTTCAGTTCGCGCTACCCAAGGGCGTGACCGTCGCCAGCGCGCCCGAACCACTGGATGCGCGGGTTCAACTGCGGGAGGTGGTGCCCGCGCAGGTCGCCGTCATCCGTTTTTCGGGCTTCTGGTCGGAATCGAACTACGCCGGGAATCTGGCCAAGTTGCAGGCCGCGCTGCGGGCTGCCGACCTTGCCTGGACGGGCGAACCGGTGTACGCGCGCTACAACGCGCCATTCACGCCCTGGTTCATGCGCCGCAACGAGATCTGGCTGCATCTGGCGCAGGCCCGCTGATCCGTCAAGCGCGCCGGGTCGCCAGTCCCAATACTTTTCATTGGCGCCAAAAATCGGCAGCCGAACCCCCCGTGCGGGGTTCTTTGATGACGGACTGATTGCCGTTGGGGGCCTACGCCTTACCGCTAATTGCTTTTTCGTCAGGCCAGCAGCACCAGGTTCCCATGGTCTTGGGCCGCCTTGATTTCTTTCACGGGCAGTGCGACGGAACTCTGGCCGCGAGCGCCCCAGACGATGTCGATCAAGCACCCGTCGATGCTCTCGACCAGGCAAGGCCCGATCGGAATGTTTTGCTTGCGCCCGTTGCCCGCCCGGTAGGAGACCGGGCCGGTTATGCGTGCGTGGTGTGTCGTGGTGTCCATGGAAAGAGCCCCGAGCATCTCTTCGGCGAGCGGTTCGGTCTGTGCGCTGGCGCACCGTCTGCCGCGCTTCACTCGGCTGTGGCGGCCTTCCCAACCACTTTATCAAGGCAGTGGTCGGTGTAACAACCGCACGTCACCAGACCTGTCGGCACGCCCATGACAGACATCGTCCAGGAGCCGACGGACGCCAGCCTGGACGGCGGGAGGGCGATGCCCACGCTGCCGCTGGATGCGGCCTTGCTGGCACGCACGCAGGCGGTGGCGGCCAGCCTCAACGCCGAAGGGCTGCGTACGGTGGCGGTGGCCGTGCAGACCCTGCCGCCGGATCAGACCACTTACTCGGTGGCCGACGAATCCGGCCTGACCCTGTTCGGTTACATCGCCTTTATCGACCCACCGAAAGAGTCCGCCGCACCAGTGCTGAAGCAACTGACGGCGCACGGCCTCACTGTCAAGGTGCTGACGGGCGACTACGACCTGGCGACGGCGAAGGTCTGTCGCCAGCTGGGTTTGCCCAGGGCGGTCGGTCACTGCATGATGATCTGAAGTCGTAGGTCGAAACGCTGAGCGACGAGGCGCTGGAGGCCGCTGCGCAGGCGCACACCATCTTCGCCCAGCCCACACCCCTGCAAACGGAGCGCATCGTGCGCGCCTTACGCCCCAACGGCCAAGCGTGGGCTTCAAGGGCGATGGCATCAACGACGCCCCAGCCCTGCGCGCGGCCGACATCGGTGTCAATGTGGACAGTTCGGTGGACATCATCCTGCTGGAAGCGAGCCTGCTGGTGCTGGACGACGGCGTGGTGGAAGGCAGCACGACCTTCTGCAACATGCTGAAGTTCAGCCGCACGACCGCCAGCTCCCACTTCGGTAATGTGCTGAGCGCTTGGGTGGCCAGCGCCTTTTTGCCCTTCCTGCCGATGCAACTGCTGCTGCAGAACCTGCTGTGTGACTTCGGGCAAACCGGTATCCCCTTTGACAATGTCGACCCCGAACGGGTGACCAGGCCGCTGAAGTGGAACCCAATCAACATCGCCTGCTTCATGCTTTTTTCGGGCCCATCCGCCCGCTTTTCGACATCATCCACTTCGCCGTGCTGTGATGGGTGTTCGCTTCTGACAGCGTGGCCCGGCAGACGCCGTTCCAGTCTGGCTGTTTCGTCGTTGGCCTGCTCACACAGTCCCTGGTCGTGCACATGGTTCGCACGCCGAAGCTGCCAATCGTGCAAAGCCGTGCCGCGGCGCCGTTGATGGCGATGACCCTGGCCATCATGGCTTTGGGCCTGCGGTTGGGCTTTGGCCCGCTGGCGGGCTACTTCAATCTGCAGGGCATGCCGTCAGCCTGCTACGGCTGGTTGCTCGCCCTACGCATCGGCTACTGTGTGCTGACCACGCTGATGGAGCCCCGTCACATCAGGCGTTTCTGCTCGCAGTAGTCGACAGCGCCAGACCGCACACCGTATAGGGGTCGCTATCAATCTCCAGGACACCTGTCGAGGCAGGCAAATGAAAATGCAAATAGTTTTGTCTTGGGTGCGCTGGCGCACGTTCGGCCAGTGGATTGTTCGTTAATCTGAAAGTCCAAACTTAATCAAAGGAGTGGAGGATCATGAAAACAAACCTTACCGCAGTGGCCGTCGTTATGACCGCAACCGTATTCCTAGCTGGCTGCGCCACCGGGCCTGATCAGCGGGTCGGCACCTCAAACTATCCAGCAACCTACCCGGCCAACACCTCGTCTTACGGGGTGGTGGACTCCATTCAATTGATTCCTGCCGAGCGTACATCCAGCAGCCCGGGCGTAGGGGCAGTTTTGGGAGGCGTCGTCGGGGGAATTCTGGGCAATCAGGTTGGCGGGGGGACGGGTAGGAGCGTCGCTACAGTAGCCGGTGCTGTTGGCGGTGCGGTTGTAGGCAACCAGATCGAACAGAGAAATCGGGGACAGACTGTCGACTCGTACCAGGTTTCGGTACGGCTCAATAGCGGCAACTATCAGACCTTTCAGCGTGACAACATTGCCGACCTGCGGCCCGGCAGTCGCGTACGCATCGACAACGGGCTCCTGTACCCCTACTGAGACGCTCGGAACATTCGCTGTCGGCTGCCTTGGTCTCTGGGGCGCCGACGCGGATTTGAAGTCAGGCTCGTTAACTCACCGATTAAATGTGAGGTTGAGGAGGCGAGCTCTGGTACGACTGTAGTCTTTCAAGCCCAGATTTAACTGGTTAGTCGCAATCCGCAGCGCCGGTTAAATGTACGCGGGCGCTGACGAACTTTCCCATCGCACTGCATGACCGCATAGGCGAGCATTGGTTCTGACGAAAACAGTCCGAGGATCCAAAGCGAAGACGTACCGATTGAACCTGCAGCCAATTTTGCGGGCACACCAAATGGGTAACGGCAAGTCCGAGCTTAAAGCGGTATCGGAGGCATGCCAGCAGAGGACCAATGCGGCGGGCTAATCATGGCACGACCGTACGCGGTTACATACTCCTGGGGGCGTGTTCAATTTGTACCTGGAAAGGCTCAGCGGTGCCACGGCGCCGTACTGACTGGGGTCATTCTTGCGCGACGCGGGATTCCTGCTGGGGACAGAAGCCAGTCCCCCCACGGGTACGGGTTCGTGCTGCCGTCCAACTCTCCCTGGTGCCCACTGTCGATACCGATGAAGCCCGGGCGACGGTCGGGCTTGGGTGCCTTGTGCACGCCGATGTGGACAGCTTTGGTGGGTCGGGTCTGGGTCACGATGACGCGCTCATTTCAACAGCATGCGTTGTTGCGCCAGTTATACCGGTGCGCCACCCAGACTGAGCCCAGGCGAAGAAAACGCGCATCGCCGAACACGTCGGGCTGGCGGCGCAGCACACGATCGGTGGCGGCGCCGCATGGGGTTGCCATGGCCCGGTCCACCTTTAACAATTGGGCCACATCAAGCGTCGTGTAGCGCCGGGTAAAGGTGCGCCCGGGGGCGTTGTAATTTGGCAGCTGGATTTACGCCCAGCAGGTTCGCCGCACAAGCGTCCAGCGTGGCCAGAATGGAGCGTCCCGGGGAGCGCTCATCGGAGTGTGGAACGCCTGTGAACTCGGCGATACACTGGCAGCCCATAAGGACAGCGGGTGATATCTATGCATGTCGGCGTTTTGGAAGATGACGAAGACCAGCAAGCACTCATTTGCCTGTGGCTGACCTCCGCCAAACACACCTGTTCCGTCTTCGGAACGGTTGCCACGATGATCGATGGGGTCAAGGGGCAGCACTTTGATACCCTGTTGCTGGACTGGATGCTGCCCGATGGCAGCGGGGCCGAGGTCCTGCAGTGGGTCCGGCAAAACATGGGCTGGAACATGGCCGTTCTCGTGTTGACTGCCCGTGACGATGAGGCAACGGTGGTGCAGGCGCTGCAATCCGGGGCTGACGATTTTGTGGTCAAGCCACCCAAGCAGCATGAATTGATCGCCAGGTTGGCAGCCGCTGCGCGGCGGGCCAGCCCCGGTGGACTGCCGGTTTTGCGGCTCGGGGCCTTTGAGATTGACATCCCGCGTCACACGCTGTCCATGGACGGTTCCCCCGTCACCCTGACACAAAAGGAATTCGACCTGGCTGTATGCCTGTTCCAGAGCCCAGCCAAATTGCTTTCGCGGGATCACCTTCTCAACAAGGTATGGGGACTCAACGCGGACGTCGATACCCGTACCGTGGACACCCACGTGAGCCGCCTGCGCAAGAAGTTATCCTTGGATGGGACGCGGGGCTGGAAGATGTCGCCGGTCTACGGCTATGGCTACCGTCTGGACAGGATCGATGAGGACGCCAAACCGGTGCGTTAGTTTGTTCTGGGCTCGCTGAAGCGCAGGCGCACCGTGTTGACTCCATCCTCCTGCAGGTAGCGCACCTCATCGGCCACCTCCCGAATGATGCTCAAGCCAAAACCGCCCTCGGGCAGTGAAGCGATGGCATCCTCCGGCAGGTTCGCAAAGTCTGTCCGGGAGATCTCTTCGGGAGGCGAGAAATTGTCACCCAGGTACCTGCACTCGACGGTCAGCCCACCATCGTCAATTTCTCCGATTATTTCCATTGGCGCATCTGGCAGCAGGCCTTGCGCGTGGCGGATCACGTTGGTAACCACTTCGACGACTGCAACCATCACCGGTCCAGCGAGTTCCTCGGGCAGTCCCAGGACCATCGACCGCTCGGCGATGAAGTTGCGCACGGACACCAGAGACTTGAGGTTGATCGGGGTTTGAAGTCGAACTACATCGCGATTCGGTGCCTGCCTTGTCAACAGCACCAGCGTCAAGTCGTCGGTCAACGTGATATCGCGCGTCAGCAAATTCCTGCGCAAGGTATGCAGGGCCATGCTGGGTGTCTGGTGGATCCCGATTTGCTTTTGGATGCACGCGTTGACCAACTCGCGTCCCAGACGCTGGCCTTGAAGGGTCAGCGCATCGGTGGCGCCGTCCGAGGTCAGAAACAGGGAGTCAGTGGCGCCAAAGTGGCATTCGCTTTGCTCAAACTCTTCCGTCAGAAGCACACCCATGGGCGGATGCTGGTTTTCCAGCGAGTGTGCGGGGCCGGTGGCGCTGAGCACCAAGGCCTCCTCGTGACCGCAGCCCACCCAGGTCACCGTGTTTTTCGCCAGATCGATACGGATGTAGACCAAAGTCACAAATGCATCGAGCGCTTGAAGTTGGGGCCCCATCACCCGGCTGACGTGCGACACGATGCTTTTGGGTTGCGGTGGCCCCGACTCCCGGTCTGCCTCCAGCAGCAACGCAACCATGGATTGGTTGAACTGCAACTTTGTGGCCGCACCCAGCAAGGCCGCTGGCACGCCCTTTCCCATCACGTCCCCGGCGAGCAGGTCGATGGCGTCTGTGCCCACTCGGATCAAGGCAATGAAATCACCATCGATCCCCTTGGACGCGTGGTTGAAGCTGGCCAGCCAGAGTCCCGCAGCAAGGTCCACGTCCGTGCTGACCAGCATGTTCTGCTGAATCTGGCTTCCAATTTCCAACTCGCGGAGCTGAGCTGCGGCGAGTTCCTGATTCTTCACGCCCAGGTCCCGCGCCAGGCTTTCAGATTTGAGCAATAGATTCGTGCGCTCTGCCTCGTCGTTCTTGGTAGCCGAAATGTCGCGAATCGTCACGATGAAATACGATGTATTGGCAACCTGCACACCCGCGACACTGATTTCCATGGGGAATTGGCTGCCGTCAGATCTTTGACCGGCCGTTTCACGTCGACGATTGATGATGCCGCTCTTTCCCGTCTTCATGAAGTGTTGAACTCCGCGCCGATGGTCTTCTCGCAACTCGGGTGGGATGATCAGGTCGGCTATGGTCTGGCCCAGGACATCGCTTTCCTTGTGGCCAAAGATCTGTTCGGCAGCCGTGTTGAAGGTGATCACCGCGTCATGGGCATCGATGATGATGATGGCGTCGAGCGCGCTGGATTGAATGGCCTGGTAAAGCGCCTTGCTTTGGGTCGACAAAGCCAGTGCGTCCTCCAGTTCCCGTTGGCTCTGATTTTGCAGGCGGATGTTGCGCCGGGCGTAGAAAGTGAAGGAAAAGATCAGAGCCACGATGGCGGCGCACGACCCCCCCATCAGTGCGACGATGGGCCAAAGGTCCTGAAGCACAAGGTTTCGCGGCCGTTGCGCCACGACGATCAATGGCACATCACGCACCGATCGAAATGCCACCAGCGCCTGCTCAAGAAGGACCCCGCGTCCCTGGTAGTGACCGTTTTCAAGTTGCGGCAAGAAGTCACTGAAGATGGGCAAGTCCTGGAGCCGTTGTGCGGACGGAACGTCGACGTCGCTGGTTCCGGTCAAGAACGCGCCCGCATAACTTAACATGGCGACCTGCATGCCGCTGTCGCTCACGAGCAGGTTGAACTGATTGGAAAAATGGTCCAGATTGATCAGTGTCACCAGATAGACGGCTTCACCGCCTGCAAGCACATGCGAACGCAGCATCGGCAACACCGGTGGCAGGCGGCTGTCGGGACCCATCGGTTTCAGGTCGGCAATGTCGCGGCCACTCAACAAAGGTCCCAATTGGGCTGGCTGGCCTGGCAGCGGCAACTTTCCCCATGCCGACACATCTGCCCGCATACCTACGCTCTGCGGGTTGCTGCTCGAAATGACCGTGCCAGCACGGTCCACGATGGACGTACTGCGCATCCACGGGTTGGCATGGCTGGCGGTGCCAAATATCTGTTCCCGGTTGCGCTGTACGGACGATGATGTGGGATTGATATCCGTGGAGTCCAGGCGTTCTGCCAGGGAATCAAGGTCAGCACGGACATAAGCCATGGCGATCGAGGTGCGCTGCTCCAACGCGCGGGACACCAGCTCAAGACGGGACTCGGTGGAAGAGAAAAGCCCGTTTTTCTCCTTGTGGATGATCAGCCCGAATGCGCTGATAACCACTGCGCACAGCAATCCCGAGAAACGCAAAAGTGGACGGGCGTTTATCCTGCTGGTCGGTGAATCATCCTGTGACTGCTGCATGCCAGGTCCCGGGGCTGCCTATTTGAGCAGCACGATCTCGCTCAGTCCGGCGCGCCGGGCGGCCGCCTCGAGACGACCATCCTTCTTGATGGCGGCAACGAAGGTGTCTATGCGTTTGAGCCACTCGCCGTCTCCGGGTTTGACCGCGTAGGCATAAGGCAGCGGGCTGAAGGGCTTCGGGGGGGCCACCAGTCGCGCCCAGTCTGCATTTTCCAGAAGGCGTTTGCTGTAGGGGTAATCCGTCATGAAGACGTCCACCCTTCCGGACTCCAGTTCCTGCTCACGCAGTTGGGGTGGTTTGACCACGACCATCTTCGCCTTCTTGAGTGTCTCGGCCATCACGGGCTCCATGAAAGTGCCTGCCTGCACCGCGACCAGCACTCCCGGCTGGTCGATGTCGTCCCAAGCGCGGATCAGGCGACTGCTGCGGGTCGTCACAGCATAAATGCCGCTTTGCATATACGGTTGCGAGAATGCCACGACCTGCTTGCGCTGCGCCGTGACGCCGACGCCGAACATGGCGACATCACATCGGTCGGCATTCAGGTCATCGACAAACTTCACGAACGATGAATCTACATATTCGAGCTTGAGCCCCAGGTCCTGCGCTAGCGCGGCAGACAGCTCGATGTCGATGCCAGTCAGACGCTGGTCGCGCGGATTGCGCAGGCTGATGCTGTAGTAGTCGGGCCAGATGCAGACCTTCACCACGCCGCGCTGGATCACGCGGTCGGAGACGGGTCCCGCGATGGCGACTGCGCACCACACGGATAGAACGAAGGACAGACTGGCGACACGCAGTGCGGCGGGCAGGGCGAGGGTAGTGAGGTTCATGGAAGGTGATTGCACTGCAGGAACACCGATCGATTATGGCGAGATTGTGAACAGTGCCAGTTCACAGTTTCAACACAACCCGGGCTACCCTGCTCCCTAGACTGCATCCCGACGCAACCACAAAAACTGGACATTCAACACCATGAAGATGACCGTTCTTTGCGCGGGCCTGGGATCCCTGCACGCCGGCTGGGCAGCTATCGACGAACTGGCCCTGATTCTGTCGCGCTGCTTCCAGGCCGAAATGCTGGCGCCCAAAGTGCTTGCGCCGTCGTGGATGCGCCGCGTCACGGAGCGCAAGAAGTTGCGGTTCGAGACCGTCGCATCCCGCGGCGGCGATGTGCTGTTTGTAGTGGCGCGAGGACCGGAGGATCTGGCCGTCATCCGATCCATCCAGGACGCGCGCTCCAGGTTTGCGCAGATCCATGCGTTTGTGACCGATTCCTACTTTCAGGGCGGGTTCGTCGCCGAAACCGCGGACTACGACAGCATCACCGTGACCGCCCATGAGGACATGGCCTACCCGGCACAGAAGTTTGGCATCACGGTGCACCAGCTCTATCAGGGGACCGATTGCCTGCAATGGGCGCCGCGCGCCGAGCTCCGGCGCGAGATCGACATCATGGCCTTTGGCCGCACACCGGCGAGCTACCAGGCCGCGCTGACGCAGCGTTTTCACAGCATGGACTCGCCCTACCTGTATCTGCACTCCCCACTGGGCAATCTGGCAGGACCCACGGTTCAGCGGGAACGCGCCATGTTGTTCAAGCTATTGCACCGCAGCCGCATTTCGCTGGCATTCCATTTGATGGTGGAGCCACACGGCAACCGGCCACGCTCGATGATGGTCACCAGCCGCTGGCTGGAGTCTCTGCTCTCTGGCTGCATCGTGGCCGGCCGTCGCCCGCTGTCGCGTATGGCGGATGAAATGCTGGACTGGACCGGTGCCACGATCGAGTTGCCACAGGCGCCGCAGGATGGAGTGCATGCCCTGCTATCCCTGCTCGCCGATAACGATGCCTGGGCCGGCCAGCGGCGGGCGAATATCCACCACACGATGCGCAGGCATGACTGGCGCGAACGCATTGGCAGCCTATGTGCCCTGCACGGATGGGAGACGCCCGCGATCCTGCAACACGAACGGGAGCAGTTGGCCGAGCTTGCCGAAACCTGGCGCAGCTGAAGCCGCAGCGCACTGCACCGGCCTGAACCGCTTCCATGTCGTATATCGTTTTCCTGTCCGTCCTGGTGCCGCTGCTGGTGGTGCGCCGCCATGGGTTGGAGAGAGCCTTCTTGTGGGCCTGGATACCCATCTTCCTGATCATGCCCACAGTGTTCACGGCACACATTCCGATGCTGCCCCTGCGCACATTCATGCAGGCCTGGATCGTGCCCCTGCTGTTTGTGTTGCTGCGCGACAAATGGGCGCAGATGAAGTTCGGGCGCATGGAAACACTGCTTCTGGCTTATGTGCTGGTGCGGGTGAGTTGCGACTTGATGGCGCGCGGCTACTCCGATGGTCAAAACTACGCCGCCTACATGCTGGTGTCGCTGATCGGCCCCTACCTGATCGGGCGCTACGTGATCAACCGGCGTGAAATGGACCTGGCCACGGCACGCATGTTTGTGCTGATGTTTTTGCTCTTCTTCCCGATGTTTTTGTACGAGCTGAAATTTTGGGTCAGTCCCGTCTACAAGATTTTTTCGCCACTGTTTCCCGATGCGTTCAGTGGTCTCTCAGTGCGCTGGGGGCTGGCTCGAACCGCGGGCACGTTTGAGCACCCGATTCTGGCCGCCATCATGGTCATCGCGGTGTACCGCCTGCATCGCTGGCTGTGCTGGGTGGGTGCATGGGAACCACCACAAACCGGCTGGCTGGGCAGGATCGAGCGGTCGATGCGCCGAGTCCCTTTTTCCTTCAAGGCCCAGATCTCCATCGCCTTGGTCATCATGATCTTGCTTACCATGTCACGCGGCCCCTGGATCGGCGCGCTGGCGGCTGCGGCGCTGGTCGCCGTTGGCAATGCCAGGAGCCGCAAGACGTGGCTGCTGATTGTTGGGCTGGTCTTTATTGTGGGCGCCGTGGCAGGCAAGTTGGCTCTGGACGCTTACATCACCCCGGCGCAGGGAGAAATCCTGAGCGACGAAGCACAGACCATGCTCTACCGCTCGGTCATGATCGACCAGTACAAAGCCTTTCTGATGGAGAAATTGTGGACCGGTTGGGGTCTGACCACGGTGCCGAAGATCCGGGGCATGGAGTCGGTGGACAACGCCTTCTTCCTCATGGCGCTGCAGCACGGACTGATTGCGCCCACGATTCTGGTGCTGATATTTGCCTACGCCATTATTTCGCAGATCAAGTTTGCGCTGAAGGCGCCGGCCGGCGAGTCTCCCATTGGTTTTACCTTTGCCGGGATCTACCTGATGTGCTTCATTGCATTCTCTACGGTGTACATGGGGGCACAAACCGAAACCATGATCTTCCTGATGCTCGGCTGGGGCGAGAGCATCAAGCGGCGCAACACAAGGGCAGGGGTGCGCAACCTGGGGGCCAGCGTGCCACCTACCGACGCGCTGCAGGCCGTTCAGGCACCGCCCGCGCACCCTGACACCGGACACCCCTTCAAGCGGGTGATGGTCTGAACTTGATACAACAGCTTTTTCTGGTCTGGACCGAACACCGTGCCAGCGCCCCGGGGCGCGCGCGTCCTTGGCCGACGCAATTCACAGTCCTGTAACCATGTGCAAGCCAGGCGCGCTGACACTTGCGGCCATGAAAAAGCGTTGCACATCCCTGGGTTTCACGGCGGTGTATAGGTACTGGGCGGGAGGGCTGCTGATCGTCTTGCAACTGGCCGTGCTGGGGTGCGCGTCCAACGCCCCCGCACCGCCATCGCCAGAGTTCAAACCGATCCCGAAGGGCGCTGTGGCCGCGCTGATGTCGAAAGAGGATCTGGCCTTGCTGGAGGAGTCCGTCAACCCGGTCTATCGCATCGGTAGCGGCGACGTGGTGCGTGTTGAGGTCTTTGGGCGTCCCGAGGTCAGTGGCAAGCACATCGTGGGGCCGGACGGAGCGATCACCGTACCTATCGCTGGCGACATTGTGCTGGGCGAACGCACCCGCGAGGAAGCCAGGAACCTCATCGCCCAGCGCTTGCAGAACTATTACACGCAGCCCACAGTCAGCCTGATCGTGGACGAGTACACGTCCAACCAGGTGACGGTTCTGGGCCGCGTGGAGCGCGCCGGAACCCAAAAGTTTGCGCAGGCGCCCACGCTGGCGGAAGTGCTGGCGGGTGCGGGCGCGATGCCCATTCTGGACAAGCAGGCCACACTGACGCGCTGCGCCATCTTGCGCGGACGCGAAAAGCTGATCTGGGTGGATCTGAAGTCCCTGCTAAATGGAGACCCGGCCTACAACCTGCGCATGAAAAGGGGTGACATTGTCTTTATCCCGGACTCATCCGACACATCGGTCTACGTACTGGGCCAGGTCGGCAAACCCGGATCCTACCGGCTGACACCCAGGATGACGGTGCTCGACGCCATTGCGCAGGCCGGCGGCCCCACCGAAGATGGCAAGCCGGAGCAGATCGGTTTGTACCGGGCTGGCAGCAACACCACCGAGATGATTGCGTTCACCGAGTTGATCAACCCGGCGCGGGTCTTGAACTACGCCCTGGAAGATGGTGACGTGATCTTTCTGCCGCGCAGCGGTCTGGCTGAGTTTGGATATTTCATGCGCCAGCTTTCACCCGGCCTGGCGGTGCTCAATTTCGGTGTCTCCCTCAAATCCCTGGGGAAATGATGTCGGCACACAAGCACCTTCATATCTCGGTGGTGGTCATCGGCCGCAACGAAGGCGAGCGCCTGGGCGCCTGCCTGCATTCGGTCCGGCGCGCCGACTGGACGGGTCTGAGTCACGACGTGTGGTACGTGGACTCATGCTCCACGGACGCCAGCGTGAAGATCGCAACCGAAGCCGGAGCCCATGTGCTGGTGCTGCAGGACGCCTCACCCTGCGCCGCCAAGGCGCGCAACCTGGGCTGGAAGGCGGCGCCGGGCGAGCTGATTTTGTTTTTGGACGGCGACACCCAGTTGGCATCCGGCTTTGTGTTGCAGGCAGTGGCGGCATTCCAGGACCAACGGCTCTGCGCTGTGTGGGGCCATCTCCGTGAGTCGGATCCCCGGCAGTCTGTCTATACCGCGGTGCTCGATCTGGACTGGATTTACCCGCCAGGCCGCAGCCTTTTCTTTGGTGGCGATGTGCTGGTGCGCCGCTGTGCGATGGCACAGGTGGACGGCTTCGACCCAAGCCTTAATGCCGGTGAAGAGCCAGAGATGTGCGCACGCTTGCGCGCCAAGGGTTGGGAGATTGAGCACCTCGACGTTCCGATGGCCCGACACGACCTCGCCGTGCGCACGCTGCGCGCCTACTGGTTGCGCTGCTACCGCTCCGGCATTGCCTATGCCGAGGTGGCCCGGCGCATGCAGATCATGGGGGACGCCCTGTGGCAAAAGGAGTCTTCGCGCGATTTCTGGCATGGGGTGTTGTGCGCGGTTTATCCCCCGTTGGTGCTGGCGGCGCTGGCACTGCAGCCCACAATCGGCATGGCTTTGGTCGCCGCAGCAGTGGCCGCACTGGCACGCACCGCCTGGCGCAGCCGCGCCAAGGCCCCTGGCCAATGGCTGCTCTGCCTGCAATACGCGCTTCACTCGCACCTGCAGAAGCTGCCGGCGTTGGCGGGCCAGCTGGCCTGGAAAAAGGCCCATGCCCGCGCGCACCAACTGGCGCTGGTGGAATACAAGCAATGAGCATGCTCAAAGCTGCACTGGCAACCATCTTGCTGCCCGTCGCCTGGGTCGTACGCGTGGTCGGTTTGCGCGTGCAACAACTGTGGAATTTTTCCCGTTTGCAAGAGGCCCTGGGAGGGCGCCTGCACAGCACCAACGTGGTCCTGGGACCGGTCACGCTGGAGGGCACCCGCCAGATCCGGTTCGGCCGCCATGCGCGGATCTACCCCAACGTCTACCTGGAAACGCAAGGCGCAGGCCGTATCGACATTGGCGACAACGTGGTCCTGTCCAGCGGCGTACACATCGTGGCGTTCGCACACGTGCACATTGGCGACGGCACCCTGCTCGGTGAGTACACCAGCGTGCGTGATGCCGACCACCGCCGGAGCACCGCTTCCATGCGTGACAGCGGCTTTGACATCGCTCCCGTCCACGTTGACCGCAACGTCTGGATCGGCCGCGGCGTGACCGTACTCAAGGGCGTGTCCATCGGGTGCAACAGCGTGATCGGTGCCAATGCGGTACTCACGCGGTCGGTACCCGAGAACTCCCGCGCCGTGGGTGTTCCCGCACGCGCGCAGCTGCTAACGCTGCCGTAGCCGCTGCCGCTGCCGCTGCCGCAATTGAATTGAATTGAATTGAATTGAAACTAAAGAACCATGACTGCTCCCTCCGTACCGCTGGCCTATCTGGTGAGCCGTTATCCTGCGGTTTCGCATACCTTCATCTTGCGCGAGGTTGCCCAGCTGCGCGCGTTGGGCCATGTGATTCATACCGCCTCCATCAACCCGCCCGACCGAGCGCTGGAGCGCATGGACGATGCCGAACGGGAACAGTCGCTCGCCACTTACTGTGTCAAGGCCGACACTGCAGTTGGCTCGCTGCGCGCACTTGCCTACTGGGCGACCAGGGCACCGCTGCGCTTGCTGCGGACGCTGCGTCTGGGGGTGCAGCTCGGCCACGGTGCCAAGGGGCTGGCCTACGCCTTTGAAGCCGCCATGGTGGCCAGATGGATGGCCGACAAGAAGCTGGCGCACCTGCATGTGCATTTCGGCAACGCCGGCGCCACGGTGGGAGTTTTGGCCAAGGCGCTGAACCAGTGCCACCTGTCCTACACCATTCACGGGCCGGACGAGTTCGATGATGTGCCCGGCCAGCAGCTGAGCCAAAAGATGGCCGCGGCGGATGTGGTGGTGTGTATCAGCCAGTTTGCCCGCAGCCAGCTCATGCGCATCAGCGCACCGGCCGACTGGCCCAAATTCCAGGTCTGCCGCCTGGGTGTTGACCCCACGCAGTTCACGCCGTCTCGGGGATCGCAGGGAACATCCGGCGTGAACCTGCTGTGTGTCGGCCGTCTGACGCCTGCCAAGTGCCAGGTGCTGCTTGTGCAGGCCTGTGCCCGGCTGCGTGATGCAGGGGTTGCCTTCACCTTGACGATGGTGGGTGAGGGGCCCGACCGTGGGCGGGTGGAGTCGGCCATTGCCCGGCACGGTTTGCAGGACCTGGCCAAGCTCACCGGGGCTTTGACGCAGCAGGGCGTGCGGCAGGCCTTTTCGCAGGCCGATATCTTTGTGCTGCCCAGCTTGGCCGAAGGCATACCGGTGGTATTGATGGAGGCCATGTGCAGCCTTGTGCCGTGTGTCTCGACTCCGGTCAATGGCATCCCCGAACTGATTGAGCACGATTGCGACGGCCTGCTGGCCACCCCCGGCGACATCGACAGCCTGGTGGCGCAATTGCAGCGTCTGTGCGCCAGCCCGGAGGACCGGGCACGCCTGGCGCGCGCGGCCAGCGAGAAGGTCAGGCAGCGCTTTGACCTGGGCCGAAATGTGCGCCAGCTGAGCCAGATATTTTCAACATTCCCCCGTGCGCCGGTGCGCATGGCCTGAACCTTCAAACGTGTGGACCCCATGGATTTGTCAATACTGATCGTCACCTACAACTCGGCTGGCCTCATCGGCAAACTGCTGGACCAGCTGCAAGACGAGATCTGGAACCAGGGGCAACTGCTCCCGGTGGAGGTAGTGCTGGTCGATAACGATTCCCGTGACGGCACTGCCGAATTGGTCGGGCGCAACTATCCATGGGTGCGTTTGCTGGCGAGTACCGTCAACCTGGGGTTTGCGGCAGGCAACAACCTCGCGGCCCACAACGCCCATGGCCGCTACCTGCTGCTGCTCAACCCCGATGCGCTTCCAGCGCGTGGTGCGTTGCAACGTGGTATCGCATTGATGGATGCACACCCGCACGTCGGCATGGGAGGTGGCGAGTTGCTCGACCCAGCCGGTGTGCCCCAGCCGTCCGCACGCATGTTCCCCAGGCTGCGCGATGAGTTGTTCACGTTGTCCGGCCTGGCGGCGCGTTATCCGCGCAATCGATGGCTGTCGCGCCTGGACCGGCGCTGGGCGGACCATGAGTCCGATGCACAAGTCGACTGGATTCCCGGCGCCTTTGTGTTTCTTCGATCCAGCGTGTTCCAGGAGCTGGGAGGCTTCGACGAGCGCTTTTTCATGTACTACGAAGAGGTTGATCTTTGCCGTCGCTTGCACGCCTTGGGGCGTTCGGTTCAATACTGGCCAGAGCTCAAGGCCATGCACATTGGCGGCGCGTCAGCCAAGACCGTTGCGAACGCCCGTGTCTCGCGTGCGGGCGCGCAACTCGAAAGCTGGCGCATGCGCAGTGCCTTGCTGTATTACCGCAAGCACCACGGTGCGGTGGGCGCCGCCGGTCTGTACCTGATCGAGTGGGGCTGGAACCGCTTGCGCCAATTGCGCTCCAGCCTGCGTGGTCAGCAGGAAAGGGCTTTGGACCTTGCGCAACATTGCCTGCAAATGCGCCAGGCCTGGCAGGCCACGCGGTCCGGCCGCAGCAGCCCGGCGCGGCCATGGTGAGCGCGGTTGCCGCGCTGTGCCCGCCGGAGCTGGCGAAGCGTTTGCGGCCAGCGCTCGGGTGGCTGCTGGGCAGCAACCTGGCGTCGCAGGCCATGCGGCTGGGCAGCAGTCTGGTACTGACACGCCTGCTGCTGCCGGAAGCCTTTGGTCTGGTAGCAGCGGTGCAAACCTTGTATTTCGCATTGGTAATGTTCTCGGACCTGGGTGTGTGGCAAAGTGTGGTCACCAGCCCGCGCGGCAATGCCCCCCAGTTTCTGGGTACCGCCATGAGCGTGCAACTGGCGCGCGGCGCATTGCTGGCGCTGGTGGTGTTGACCGTGGCAGCCGGTCTGCAATGGTGCGCGGTCTACGCCCCGTTCGCGCCTGAAACGGTATATGCCGACGCTCGCCTTCCCTGGATGGTGGCGGTATTTGCGTTGTGTGCACTCTTGCAGGGTGCTGAATCGATGCACCTGGCCAGCGCGCAGCGGGAGTTGCGCGCCGGGCTGCTGGCCCGGGTGGAGCTGCTGTCGCAGTTGGCGGGTATGCTGGTCACCGTGGCCCTGGCGCTGCTGACGCGCTCGGTCTGGAGCCTGGTGGTGGGCACGGTGACGGCAACGCTGGCTAGAACCGCCTTGAGCCACAGTTTGCTGTCAGGGCCGGCTTACCGCATCTGCTGGGACAAAGGCTGTGCCGGCGAACTGGTGCACTTTGGCAAGTGGATTTTCCTTTCCTCCATCATTGGTTTTGCGG
This sequence comes from uncultured Rhodoferax sp., assembly GCA_964483855.1. Classification (GTDB taxonomy): domain Bacteria; phylum Pseudomonadota; class Gammaproteobacteria; order Burkholderiales; family Burkholderiaceae_C; genus CAISIP01. The sequence goes on along the minus strand of CAZADK010000005.1, from coordinate 8,286 downwards.
CGTCGAGTGGCGAAAAATTGATCCTCGGTGGCATCTTGCCGGCAGCGACCTTTGGCACCTTTTCGATTGCGGCGCTGCTGCTGGCGGCCATCAGTGGCCTGGTGGGCAACCTGAATGCCCATCTGGTGTTCCCCGGCCTCAGTGAAGCCTTGCGCTCCAGTGACGCGGTGGCGCTGCGGGTCTACACCCGCATGCAGCAGTCAGCGGACGCCATTCTGGGCGTGATTGCCGGCGGAACATTTGTAGCCGGTGGCTGGGTAGTGCATCTACTTTATGACACGCGTTATGCCGGCGCGGCCTGGATGTTGCAGTTGCTTGGCTTGGGGCTGATGGCGATTCGCTACCAGGTGTTGGAGCAAATGATGTTTGCCCGGGGCAAGCCAGCGTGGGTGACGCTGAGCAATGCTTTGCGGGCGACCAGCCTGGTGATTTTTGTACCTCTGGGCTATGCGTGGGCGGGTGAGCGCGGCGCGGTGATTGCCGTGGTGGCGAGTCAATTTGTCGGCTGGCCCGTATCCATCGCCTTCAAAATGCGCTCGCATTGGATGCGCTGGCAGTCTGAAGTCGTATGGCCTGTTTCCCTGGCCGCCGGCATGGCGGCTGGTTGGGCGGTGGATCAATTGTTGTCGAACTGGAGTGCTACCCGTGCGTTTCACCTTCTTGTTACCCTCTGATGACCTGACCGGCGGTAACCGCGTGGTTGCCACTTATGCCAAGAATCTGATCGCGCGCGGTCATCAGGTGACAGTCGTGTGCAATGCACCGGATCGTATTTCGCTGCGCGAGCAGTTGCGGGCTCTAGGCGTTGGCCAGTGGCGTGCGTTGCGTGATCGTATGCAGCTCAAGCCTGGTCACGTTGCTTTGTCCGGCGTTCCGCTCAAGGTGCTGGAGCGTGCGCGGCCATTCACCGCCGACGACCTCCCCGATGCCGACGTGCTGATAGCGACTTGGTGGGAAACCGCCGTATGGATGCATTCGATGCCGCCAAGCAAGGGCCGCAAGGTGCATCTGATTCAAGATTACGAAGTGTGGACCGGCGGCGACATACGCTCGGCCGTCCATGCGGCATTGCGACTCCCTAACCACAAGATTGTGATCTCCAACGAACTCAAGCGCACACTTGAGACAGAGGTCGGTGATATTGCCGTCACTGTCGTACCCAATGCTGTCGATCTGCTGCAGTTCGATGCCCCATCGCGCGACCGCGCAGAGGCGCCTACGGTGGGCTTCATGTACGGAAAAACACCGAGGAAGGCGGCTGATCTCTATGCGCACGCCTGCGAGCTGGCACGGCTGCAGTTGCCCAATTTTCAGGTGCTGGCCTTCGGTGCTGATCTCCCTACGAACAAGCTGCCGCTACCGACCGGTACCGAATTTTTCCTCCGCCCGCCCCAGACAGAACTAGCATCGATCTATGCGCGCTGCGATGCCTGGCTGTTCGGCTCTCGAATTGACAGCTTCGGCCTGCCGATCCTGGAGGCCATGGCGTGTCGCACCCCGGTGATTGCGGTTCCCGTTGGAGCCGCGACCGATTTGATCGCAGGTGGTGGCGGTGTGCTAGTACCCAGGGAGTCGCCGCAGGCCATGGCCGATGCCATCGTCCGGCTTTGCACCCAGGCGGCGCAGGACTGGAAGCAGATGTCTGACTGCGCACATGCCACGGCACACGGGTACTCGTGGAAAGATGCGACGCAAAAGCTGCTGGGCGTGGTTCAGGTTGCTTGAACGGTGCGTGCCCGTAAAGATCACATTGCAGGAATTGGCCATGTTGGGCCAAAAACTGAGTACTTGTCTTACTTCAATGGCTCGCTGGGGCGTTTGCCGCAGCGCTAAACCAGAATAGCGCTTCATTGCCGCAAACGCCCCATGGCAAACGGTGGCCGGTAGCAATGGTGCAGCGAGTGCTCCAGCCCTGCAAGCAATCGTGCTTGTCAATGTGCGTACCGGTAATCCCACTGGCTATCGGAGTTTTCAACAGCCATTCCCAAGACAGTCTTGACGGCCCTGACAAACGGGTGAATTTGAAAAGGCTTCGTCACGTAGCCGTCGGCGCCGCAGTGAAGTCCCCTCAATACCGATTCACGTGTCGCCGATGCTGTCATCATGACCACGGGTATCGCCTTTAGTGCGGGGTGTCTACGCATTGCGCTCAGGAGATCAAAGCCATTGATGTCGGTTAGGCAAACGTCAAGCAAGACGAGGTCGGGCGATGGGCGGGTGAATAAAGCGGGAAGAATCTTCTTCCGGTTTGGCAGATCGCGTTTCAAATTTTTCGAGTGTCATGTATCGATGAAGCAAGTTGCATACATCTGGATCGTCATCTATGACGAGCAGGGAAAGCTTGCGACCTTCAAGGGGGGGTGTTGCCAGTGTGGCCGCCGGGCCAAGTTTACGCAGTACCCTTGCCGCCGGAGAATCTGTGCTTTGCGATTCGCATTTTTAAGGTTATGCGCAATCGGGGCAGCCGGCTCAGCGTGCTGCGAGTTCCGTGAAAAAAAATCACCGGGGTCTACAGTATTGTCATCAGAATGCAGAAGGGGAACTGCAAGGTTTCGATGAATGGCTTCAGCCAGGATGGTCAACAGTCCACTGGGGGCGGAGTGGCTGCTTTGAAGAAGGAATTCGGAAACCGACGTTTGTCCGTCGATCAAAATCAGCGCCTCAAGAAGGGCAGTCTCCAGTATGGTGCCGGTCTCGCGCAGTTCTCGTTCGCCCAGCGCTGTCAGTGTCAAAACTGTGTTTCCGTCAAGTACGGCATGCGTGCGAGAAAGGGGTTCTGTGTATTCGATGGACATGTTGCTCTGCGTTAACGTTCGCCTGGTTTACGCCCGTACACGAATTACAGTGGTATTGCGTGCCTCGATTGTTACGGGAAAGTGAACTCTGCTAAACGTCGCTGCGCCAGCGCTTCCACATGTAACCAAACAGATCGCGACACAGTCAGCCGGGAACGCCAATGCCCAAAACTGTAGCCATGGGCCTCGATATAAACCCGCATCTTCAGCCCGCTGGCCCGCCAGGCGTCGCGTTGGCGCAGGTTGCCCTCGATGCGCGGGCGATCTCGTTCCGGCATTTACTTCTCCTTGGTAAAAGCTACCCAGGGTGGAGACTTCAAAACGGTCGCACAAGCTTGGTTGCCATGGGAGGTTTCCAGCTTGCCGTGGCCAGGTGCGCTCAGTTGCCACCAACGCGCCCAGTGCAGCCGCAGCAATTGAAGTTGCAGGCCGATAGCGGGTTTGGTCATGAAGCTCTGGAATTTCCTGCCGGTGAGGTTCTCGACGACGCGCGCCCGCGTGTCGCTGCCACTGCTTTCCATGGTGAGTTTGTTCACGATCAGACCCACTGCTTCGGGGCCCATTTTTTCCAGTTGCATGCGAGCGCGGGCCACCTCGGCTTTGGTCACTGCCTCGGCCTCGACGACCAGGAAGACCTGCCCGATGGCGTCGATCAGCAGTTCGGCGTCGGCGCTCGGAAGGATCGGCGGGATGTCGATCAAGATCAGCTCGTAGCGCGTGAGCCACTGGTCGATAGCGGCGCGCAAGACATCCAGGCGCTGGATTCCCGTGGCGCGAGCTTGTCCGAATGGAACGAACGCAAGCTGGTCATTCTGGCCGGATCGTTGCGCATGGATGACGTCCTCTGCCGTGGCAAGGCCTGAAAGCAACTCGGTCAGGCCGACCCTCTCGTCATGCAATGGCGACGCATGTGCCATCGAATTCGCATCGACCACCAGCACCCGGGTACCCAGTTCCTGCAGCGTATGGGCAACGCCCAGAATCAGTTGCGCACTCTGGCCATCCGCCTTGACCGAGGAAAAGGCAAAAACTCCGCCTGTGCCCCTGGACCGGTTGCGATTGAGTGTGGAGGCAAAACGGCGCAGCTGATCGCGCGCAACTACGCGCGACGGCACGTCATGGCGATCAACCATCCAGGCCGCCGAAGCAATCCCCATGGCCCTTTCGGCATCCCCCACGGTCAGGATCCGGGCGTCCAGAAAATCGATGAGCACCGGCAGTGCCAGCCCCAGCGCTGCGGCGGCCAGCAGCAGGGCCAGCAGCATCTTGGTCTTGCCGGGGCCGTGCGGGGTTTCGGCGGGCAGGGCTGGCGTGATCAGGCGCACAAATCCAAGGGCATTGCTCTCGGTTTGCAGGTAGTTGACCCGATTGCGCAGGTCGGTGAGCTCCTGCTCCCGTTTCTTGATTTCTCCCGTGGTGCGCATGGCTTCGCGGAAATTGCCGGCAAATGTGCTGGCCTGGCCCTGGAGACCGCGCACCCGTTGCTCCAGATTCCGTTCCACCTGCTGGGTCTGCTGCAGGGATGCCACGAGACGCAGGCGAACATTCGATTGCGCGCTCTGCTCAAAGGCGCCTTCACTCGCCTGCAGGCGCCGGTTTATTTCCGCGTCTTCCGCCACTGCGGGACTTTTAGCGGGGTGGTTGTCGTGCAAGCCCGACACGGTGCGCTTGAGTTCCTGGCTGCGTTTGATGACCTCGTTGCGCATCGCCTGCAAGCCGTCGTCCTGCAGTCGCATCTCCAGCACAGAGCGCCCGGAAGACGCCGGGATTTCCTTCTGCGCGGAAAAGGCGTCCAGAGTGGCCTGGGCCTGGACTCGTTCGATTGACGCTGTTGTCGATTTCTCGCGCGCCTGGGCCAGGATGGCGTCAAACGGATTGACCGTGTTTTCACCAAAGGTCGTGAGCCCGAGAACGCCGGCGAGCACGGTGCGCTCTCCTTCGAGTTGGCTGATTTCCGAGCGCGCCAGCGTGACGCGTTCTGCCAGCACGCGGCTGCGGGCATCGGAGCCATAGATCTGTTCACTCCGGGTGGTTTCCAGGAACGCGTTGACGACCGCGTTGACGATCGCATGCAGGTGTGTCTTGTCGTCGGACTGCAGGCCGACGCGCACCATGTAAGTGTCCGCCACCGGGTAGATGGCCAAGGTGCGCTGCAGGCGCTCGATACACTTGCGCTCGTTCTCGGACGGCAGTTTTGCATCGACTCCTTGTTCCGCGAGGACCTTCAGGGCGCGTTCCAGCACGTCGTAGCGCAACAGCGAGCGCGACAGGTGGTTGACGAACTCGCGGTACTGCGAGTTGGATTGCAGCTCCAGTTCCTTGTCGGCGGACAGATTCTTCTGGTAGCTGGGGGCCACCTGGAAAATCGCCTCGGCGGTGTAGCGACTCTGGCCTTTGACCCAGACGATGGGGATTCCGGCGAGTACCAGCACCAATGCGATAAGTGCGCCGATGCGGCCGTGGCGCTTCAAGCCAATAAGCGGGCGCGGGCTTCTGGCGGCAGGCGGATTTTTTTCCATGCGATGATTACACGCCGCATGGACTGGCAAAGTGCTACAGGACTGTGACTTCGCCGCGCCGGGTCGGCTGAAACATGCGTTGGTGGCGCTACCCAGTATGGTTTACGGTGCGACAGTTCGGCTGATGTGGTTGAACCTTTGGCCTGACAATGCCAACTGTACGCAACCGGAGAAACATCATGGCAGAGCCCCTTGCGCAATCACCATTGTCCGTGACCGATTATCTGAACCAGGAACCTCAGCAATCCGACAAGCACGACTTTTTGCGTGGTGAGGTGTTTGCGATGACGGGGGGCACCTTGCGGCACAACAGAGCCACTCTGCGCAGCACATTGGCCTTTGAAAGCCACCTAACCGACTCGAACTGCAAGGTCTTTTCAGGCGACGTGAAGGTGGCCGTGAATGTCACCGAGCACTGGTTCTACCCCGATGTGGTGGTGACGTGCAGCGCACAAGACTTGAGCGATATGGGGGCGGTGGCGATCAGCGAACCCGTCCTGATTCTGGAGGTGCTGTCGCCATCAACGGCGGCCTATGACCGGGGCCAAAAATTTATGAGCCTGCAAAAGCTGGCATCGCTCAAAGAATACGCACTGCTCGACATCGAGGCCCCCCGTTTGGAGGTGTATCGGCGCAATGCCGCAGCGCGCTTTGAGTTGTTTGTGTTTGAAGGTTTGGACTGCGAGGCGGAACTTGCCAGCATTGACTGGCGCGGTCCGTTGGCCAGCCTGCTGGACTGATGCAGGCACCGTAGCATTGATCAGGGACTCCAGCGCGCAGGCTCCGGCAGGCCCCGCCGTCCAGATTGACAGCTATTGATGGCGGCCTCTCAGAACACAGCCGCAAATGCAAAAACCTGTGCAGAACGGCTTGGCTTTGCCAAGCCCAGCACGTTCTCTGCGTTGTTCAGAACCTGTTTTTGGCGAAACCGCTTCGGCGATGTTGGCCAGACGGCGTCGCCGTTAAACGGGGTGAATGCGAGCCTGTGCCTGTGTCAGCATATTTTTCATGAATGCCGTTCTATCCCCTATCGTTTTTGAGTTCGAGACTCAGAAAGCTCCCGGCAGCTATGAGCAGTGGTTTCGAGCCAAGGTTGAGGCATCTTTGTGCCTGGCAGATGACCCGACTACTCCACGCCACAGTACCGACGAAGTGGTGCGTCGCATGGCTCAGGTGACCAAAGCCGCAGGAACGAAGCATGCTCTCCGTCGTCTGGCTTGATTGGGCTCTCAAGGGCCTGCACGCTACCACCGGGTTTATTGCTGAGCCTAATCCGATCGCGACGCAACAATTGGTTGACCGGCTAACCGAGGATGGCGCCAGCTCAGGTGTTCTTCCTGTCCGGTATCGTCGCGGTCGCATGACTGGCACTCATGGGCTTGAGAGCCATCCCAACTGCATTTTGGTTTACCTCCACACCGTTTCGTACATTGAAATTCTCAATGTGATTCACGCATGCCAACAGTACCCTTTTTAGCGTCGACCAACTGGCGACATGAAATCAATGCAAGTTTTGCGTTTTTGGGGCAGGGGTTTGCGTTTTGACGGATAGGCACATTCAACGATAACCGAGAAAGGCGTTGTTTCAGACGCGGTGGTTTGTAACCCTTTCATCCATTCCTCTAGGTTCGCTGGGTGCGCACCCAGGCCGAACGCTTGCGCATGGCGTAGGCCACATACACCGGTATTTTCCAGATGGCATAGAGGGGGCTGCTGACCAGCTCGCGCAGGCTCAGCAGTTGCCTTGCATGGCGCCACCACGAAAGACCGATCGCCAACCCGAATGCCAGCGCCGTGGAGACCATCAGGGCCGCCAGCGGGTGCCATGCAGGCCCCAGCAATCCGCACAACACGCCCAGTGGCACCAAGCCTGCCAGCATCAGGAAATACAGTGCCAAAGGCGGAATCAGCAGATCCATCGCCAGGACCAGCAGCGACAGCCTGCCGGTGCGCAGCGCAGCGATCAGCAGGCGCGGGAGCTCCTCGGTCAGTGTCCTCAAGTGGCCATGTTCCCAGCGCGACTTCTGTGCGTACGCCACCGAGTCGTCCACCGGAAATACGCTGCGGACCTGGGCATCCCTGAAGAACTGCGTGGGATAACCGGCCAGTGCCATGTCCACGCCCAGTTTCATGTCTTCGGCGATGTGGCCCGTCGCTAGTCTGGCCGTGGACATCAGGGCCCAGGGAATGGCCATGCCGGTACCCATCAAGTGGCAGGCACCACCCAGGCGGTAAGCGCCCGTGGGTCGTACCTGGTTCTTCACCAGCCACGCAAACCCCAGAATGCGTATGCGCAGCCCGGCCCCCGGGGGCGCCTGCATGAGATAGAGCATCTGTACCGGACACGCCGTTTCCTGGCTGCGTGCAGCAACCTGGGCGATGGCACCATCGGACACGGTGCAGTCGGCATCCACCACAACCACCACGTCCGGCGGATCCTCGCGCAAGGCATCCACACCAAAAGCCAGTGCATAGCCCTTGCCACGCCGGTCCGCGTCCTGCCGTTCAACTACCGTGGCGCCGACCTTCCTGGCGACGGTGGCCGTGTCGTCACTGCAGTTGTCGGCAATGACCAGCAGACGGTCGCCGGGCTGCAACTGTGTTCGCAGGCATTGAAGTGTCGGTAGCAGGTGACTCGACTCATTGTGGGCCGGCACCAATACCGCAATGCGCGGGCGTTTGGGCAGCGGAAGTTTTTCCTCCGGCGCGTGACCACCGTGGCGGGCACGGGGTCGTCGCCCGGCACAAAGGGTCAGCAGCAGGAGGCTCCAGGCGGGCAGCGACAGCAGCAGGCCGGCGCTGCTCAAGAGGTAAGACAGCGCGGTCAAGGCGTGTTCCCGTCTGCGTGCTTGCGCGGCTTGATCACTGCCCGCACTCCCACTGCAATGCAGTTGTCCGGGACGTCGCTGATGACCACGGCGTTGGCTCCAATGCGTACATGGTTGCCAATCCGGATGTTGCCCAGCAGCTTG